>CAZGPF010000056.1:0-7365 GCA_964527275.1 uncultured Desulfosarcinaceae bacterium | reverse complement strand
ATTGCAGCAACTTTGGTACATAGCTGAAGATGGAACACATCTCACCGCGATGCCGCGACTATGAGGCTTCAAGAATTGGATACTGCACACGGCCGCATGCGATAATGACCGCAGTTTTTATACCAAACCCGGGGGATTTATGGAAGACCAACGCAAGCTCAGGAGACACTCCACCGGCCACGACGACAATGAGATCATTGAGCTCACCCAGGAGATGAAGTTAGCCGATCAGAATGGCGCGACGATCATCGAACTGACCGAGGTCGTCGATGATCCGGGCGCATCTGCCTCCGAATCGGTTGAGTCGCTTCTGGCTATGAGAGTTGAGAGGTCCCAAGAGGAGATCCTGGAACTGACCGATATCGTCGATTTCGCGGAGAGCGAGGCGGCCACCGCTAGGCTGAATGACGATCAACTCATTGAATTAACCGAGATTGTCGATCCCGTCGTCATAGATCGGACGCCTGTTTTTGAAAATGGGGATCAAGAGATCCTTGAGCTGACCGATATCGTCGATCAGGTTGCCGTGGGCCCTGAAATCGCCGTCGGGGAAGAGACCCTGGGCCATGAATCCGCCGAGATCGCCGATCTGTTTCTGGAAGCCATGGCGGCCGCTAAGTCGGCAAGCGGGGAGAAGCAGCGCTCCGCCTTGAAGCGCGGAGCCGCCGACGAGGAACAGGAGCAGGTGATTCAATTGACGGATGTGCTAGGGCAGGCCGGCGAGTACGAGAAAGCATTGCCCTCTGGAAGAATCGAAGAGGTGCTTGAACACCTATTGCAGACCAAATTCACCGTCACTCTCAACCGGTTGATTGTTGATGCCGTGGAAAAGGCTGTGGCCAGGAAGACGGAGGATCTGAAGCGCTCTGTACGGGACGGTGACGACTCCAGATAAGGGACAGTGAAGGCATGCGTAAGGATTTGCTGAATAGAGGCTATGAACCCAAAGAGGTTGAACGACGCTGGTATGCCAACTGGCAGCAAGAGGGTCTGTTTGCCGCCGGGGAGAGAAGTCACAAACCACCTTTTTCGATTGTCATTCCGCCACCTAACGTCACTGGGGTGTTGCACATGGGACATGCCCTGAACAACACCATGCAAGATATCCTGTGCCGCTATTACCGTTTGCGGGGGCACAATGTACTCTGGATGCCGGGCACCGACCATGCGGGTATCGCTACCCAGAATGTGGTCGAGCGCAGCCTGGCCGCAAAAGGCCGCGACCGGCATTCATTGGGGCGCGAAAAATTCATCGAGCAGGTGTGGAGCTGGCGTGAGGAGTACGGCGGCGCCATCATCAATCAGCTCAAACGGCTGGGGGCCTCCTGCGATTGGGACCGCGAACGGTTCACAATGGATGAGGGGCTCTCCAGGTCCGTGCGCACCGTCTTCGTCAAACTCTACGAGGAGGGTCTCATCTACCGCGGCCTCTATATCACCAATTGGTGCCCGCGCTGCCAGACTGCATTGAGCGACCTCGAGGTGGAGCATGAGGAGATCGATGGTCATCTCTACCACATCCGCTACCCCTTTGCCGACGGTTCCGGGGCCGTGGTAGTGGTCACCACACGCCCGGAAACCATGCTGGGCGATACTGCGGTGGCCGTCCACCCTCGGGACGAGCGCTACCGCAATCTTGACTGCCAGGCTGTCATCCTGCCCCTGGTAGAGCGTAAAATTCCCATCATCCGCGACGATTTTGTGGACATGGCGTTCGGCACCGGGGCCTTGAAAGTCACGCCGGCCCACGACCCCAACGACTTCGAGATCGGCCGTCGTCACAAGCTGCCCAGCGTCAGAGTGATAGCCGATGACGGCAGCATGACCATCGAGGCCGGCGTTTTTGCCGGCCAGGATCGTTTCGAGTGCCGCAAGGCCGTCGTGGCGGCCCTTGAGGAGCAGGGCCTGCTGGCCCGGCTGGACGACCATCAACACTCCGTGGGCCACTGCTACCGCTGCAAAAACGTGGTGGAACCCAACCTTTCGCGTCAGTGGTTCGTGGATGCCAAGACCCTGGCCAAACCGGCCATCGAGGCCGTGGAGAGCGGAAGGACCCGCATCATCCCCGAAGCCTGGTCCAAGACCTATTTCGACTGGATGTACAACATCAAGGATTGGTGTATTTCGCGCCAGATCTGGTGGGGACATCAGATCCCGGCCTGGACCTGCAAGGAGTGCCATGAGCTCATGGTGGCCATGGAAGCCCCGGCCCGCTGCACCCGCTGCGGCCACGCTCAACTGGCGCGGGAGAGCGATGTGCTGGACACCTGGTTCAGCTCCGCCCTGTGGCCCTTTTCCACCATGGGCTGGCCCGATGAAACCGACTTGCTGAAAACCTTCTATCCAACGTCAACCCTGATCACCGGATTCGACATTCTCTTTTTCTGGGTGGCCCGCATGATGATGATGGGCATCCACTTTATGGGCGATGTGCCCTTTCGCCATGTCTATGTGCATGCCCTGGTGCGTGATGCGGAGGGCAAGAAGATGAGCAAGTCCAAAGGCAACGTCATCGACCCCCTGAATGTCATCGAAAAATACGGTACGGACGCCTTCCGCTACACCCTGGCGGCCCTGGCCGCCCAGGGTCGTGACATCAAACTCTCCGAACAACGGGTGGAGGGTTATCGCCACTTTATCAACAAGCTCTGGAATGCGGCCCGCTTTGCACTGATGCATCTCGACGCTGGTTATGAACAGATCGAGCCGTCGGGCCTTGCGCTGCCTGATCGCTGGATTCTTTTACGCCTGACATGTGTCAGCCGCCAGGTGGCCAACGCCCTGGAAGATTATCGTTTCAACGAAGCCGCCGCAGCTGCCTATCAGTTCGTATGGCACGAGTTCTGCGACTGGTACCTGGAGGCTATCAAGCCGGCACTCTACTCTGAAAAAGACGGATCATCCTCGGCCGCCACCAAAACGGTACTCTGGACGGTTCTCAGGGATATCCTGGTGCTGCTGCACCCCTTCGCCCCCTTTGTCACCGAAGAGATATGGAGCAAGCTTCCCGGCACCCAGGGTTCGATCATGCAAAGCTCCTACCCCGAACCGGAAAAATATACTCCCCAGGCGCGGCAACTGGGCGCGGCCGAGTATGAAATGGACTTCGTGCAGCAGGTAGTCACCGGCATCCGCAACATCCGGGGGGAGATGAACATAGCGCCGGCGGTCCAATTGAGGGCCACTATCGACACCTCTGATGAAGCCCTTTGCCGGATGGCCCAAGACCACGGCGGCCTGATCACTCACCTGGCCCGCCTGGAGGCCCTGGATGTAGAACATGGCGCACAACCATCACATACGGCCGCTGCGGCCATCGTCGCTGGCGCCACGGTGCTGGTGGAGCTTGAAGGTGTGGTGGACTTCTCTCAGGAAGCTCAAAGGCTGCAAAAGGCCATCGGCAAGCTGGACAAAGATCTCGGCGGCATCGAAAAGAAACTCGCCAATCAGGGGTTTCTGTCCAAAGCGCCCCCCAGCGTGGTCGCCGAGGTCCGCGATAAACAGGCGCGCCTGGCCGATGAACGGGACAAGCTTACGGCGATGCGGCAGAAGGTGCAAAGCTTCATCTGAATGCAGTTATATCGATTAATAGACCGATCATGCCGCCACTGAACCTGACCCCTCCGATCAAAAAGCTGATCGACATGGCCCTGGCCGAAGATCTGGGCCCCGGAGACATCACCACCGAAAACCTGATCTCCCCTGATGCCGCAGGACGGGCCACCGTTGTGGCCAAGGAACCATTGATCCTGGCCGGCCTGGCAGTGGCCCGCTATGTCTTTGAACGCCTCGATCCGGCAGTGGCCTTCACGACGCGCTTTAATGACGGCGACACCCTCTTGCCCGGGCAGACAGCAATCCGCCTCGCCGGGTCCCTGGCGGCCCTCCTTACTGCGGAGCGCACGGCGCTCAATTTCTTGCAGCGCCTTTCGGGCATCGCCACCTTCACCCGTGAGTATGTGGATCTGTTGCGAGGCCAAAAGGTTCGCCTGCTCGATACGCGCAAAACCACGCCCGGCTGGCGTGCGCTGGAAAAATATGCCGTGCGCATCGGCGGAGGCGCCAATCATCGCATCGGGCTCTACGATGCCGTCCTGATAAAAGATAACCATATCGTCGCTGCGGGCGGTATCGCGTCCGCCGTTGCAAGCATGCGCTCCAGGGTGCCTGGCGACATGACCATTGAGGTGGAGACCGCGTCGTTGGACCAGGTCAGGTCGGCCCTGGAAGCGGGCGCGCACATCATCATGTTGGATAACATGGACCTGGATCAGATTCGAGCAGCCGTGGCTCTGGTGGCCGGCCGCGCCAAACTGGAAGTCTCGGGAGGAGTCACGCTTGAGAATCTGGCCGCTCTTGCCGCCACCGGCATCGATTTTATCTCCTGCGGCGCCCTGACGCACTCAGCCCGGGCAGTCGATCTTGGCATGTACATCGCAAATACAAATGATCGGTGAGCCTGGAGCTTTTGTCAGGCGGCCTTGTCGATCTTGACGGCACACACCTTGAACTCGGGAATACCCGATATCGGATCGAGGGCCGCATTGGTCAGCTTGTTGGCCGCCGCAGCGGCAAAGTGAAAGGGGATGAATACGGTTCCGTCCACGGCCTTGGCGGAGACTTGAACCCTGGCGGTTATGCTTCCACGGCGTGACGAGATGGCGGCCATATCTCCGTCGCGCATTCCGAACCGCCGGGCATCCGAGCGGGTCATCTCTACGAAGGAGTCGGGCGCGCGCTCGTTGAGCCCTGGAGTTTTCATGGTCATGGTGCCGGTATGGTATTGGTAGAGCACCCTGCCGGTGGTCATGTAAAGGGGATACTCCTCATCCACGGTCTCGTCCGGGGGGACCCACTCAATGGCGTGAAACATTCCCTTGCCGCGGGTAAATTGTTGGGAGTGCAATATGGGTGTGCCGGGGTGCTCGGCCGTGGGACAGGGCCAGTGGAGGCCTTGTTGCTCAATGCGGTCGAAACTGAGCCCGCCGTAGGACGGAGTCACTGAGGCGATCTCGTTGAAGATCGTCTCGCTGTCCGCATAGTGCATCTCATGGCCCATGCGGCTGGCGATTTGGCATGTAATCCACCAATCGCTTTTAGCTTCACCCGGGGCGTCCACTGCCTTGCGGATACGCTGCACCCGGCGTTCGGTATTGGCGAAGGTACCATCTTTTTCGGCAAAGCAGGCCGAAGGCAGCACTACATCGGCCAGTTGGGCCGTCTCGGTCAGGAAGATGTCCTGGACTACCAGAAAATCGAGATGCGCCATGCTCTTTGCGGCATGGTTGAGATCGGCATCCGAGACCAGGGGATTCTCGCCGATGATATAGAGAGCTTTCAATTCGCCGTTGCGGGCCTTGGGGATCATCTCCGTGACCTTAAGGCCGATCTTGGTCGGCAGGCCCGTTACTCCCCAGGCAGCCTCCATCTTGCGGGCCAGTTGCTCATTGGTCACCGGTTGGTAACCGGTATAAACATTGGGCAGGCCGCCCATGTCACAAGCCCCCTGCACATTGTTCTGACCTCGCAGAGGATTGACCCCGCCTCCGGCCATTCCCAGGTTGCCGGTGAGCATGGCCAGGTTGGCCAGGGACTTGACGTTATCGGTCCCCGATATGTGCTGGGTGATACCCATGCAGTATAACAGGCTGGCGGTTTTGGCCTTGGCGTACAACCTGGCCGCAGCGATGAGACTTTCGGCTGGGATACCGGTGATCTGCTCCACAAATTCAGGGGTGTATTTCGCAAGCGCCTTTTTTAGCTCTTCGAAGCCTTCGGTGCGCGCCTGGATAAAATCCGTGGCCTGCAGGTTTTCTGCTAGCATCAGGTGCATCATGCCGTTGAGCCAGGCCACGTCGGTGCCCAGGTTTGGCCGCAGCCACAGGTCGGCGAACTCGGTCATCTTGATGCGCCGCGGATCGACGACGATCACCTTGGCGCCGTTGAACTTCACAGCCCGCTTGACGAAAGAGGAGAGGACCGGATGATTCTCGCTGGTATTGGAGCCGGTAATCAGAATCACGTCGGCGGTCTCGATGTCGGCGATGGTGTTGGTCATGGCACCCGAACCGAATGCTGCGGCCAGACCGGCCACGGTGGAGCTATGTCAGAGACGGGCGCAATGGTCGATATTGTTGGTCTTGAGTACCGCCCGGGTGAATTTCTGGGCGATGTAGTTCTCCTCGTTGGAGATTCGCGCCGAGGTCAGGGTGCCGATGGCGTCGCCGCCGTGAGTGTCGCGGATCGATTTGAATTGGTCGGCCACCAGATCTAGGGCTTCGTCCCATGTGGCTTCGCGGTGCTTGCCGTTCTCTTTTATCAGGGGCGTGGTCAGGCGCTGGTCCGAAGCGATGAAATCGAAACCAAAGCGGCCTTTGACGCACAGACTGCCGTAGTTGGGCGCTATGTCGGCACCAGTGACCCTCACCACCTTGTTGTCGCGAACATGCAAATCGATCTGGCAGCCCACGCCGCAATAGCTGCAGGTGGTGCGCACTGCCTGGGTTTCCCACGGGCGCACTGCGTAGCGTCCATCCTTTTCCGTCAGAGCGGCCACCGGACAGGCCTGGACGCACTCGCCGCAGAACACGCAATCGGAGTCTTTCAAAGGGCGGTCGCCGGCGGCGATGATCTTGGAGTGCGGTCCGCGATAACCGAAGTTGATGGCATTGTTCACCTGTACCTCGTTGCACGCCTGCACGCAGCGGCCGCAGGCGATACAGCGCGAAAAATCCCGCACGATGAACGGGTTGACCGTCTCCATGGGATATTGGGTCGGCGTGGCAGGAAAACCTTCTCCCGAGACCTGATAGCGATAAGCCAGATCCTGAAGGCGACAGTCGCCCCACGCCGGACACAGCTCGTGGCTGTCGTCTTCGGTCCGCACCTTTAGCTGGAAGGCGGTCCACTCGGCGTCGTCGGAACCGCGCACGGCGCAGTTGTGATTGCCTGAAGAGAGCATCAACTGAATAATCTGTTTGCGGGCCGCGATCACCTTGGGCGATTCGGTCCGTACTACCATGCCAGGCGCGGCCGGCGTGGCGCAGGCGGCCATCAGGGTACGCGCCTTCTCCACCTCCACCACACAGATGCGGCACGCTCCGGTGGGCGTGGTGCCCTTGAGGTGACACAGCGTGGGGATATCGATACTGCTGCGCCGGGCCACCGCCAGGAGGGTTTCGCCGGCTTCAAAGGCCAACTGATTTCCATTTATAGATATTGACTGCCTTGCTTGCATGCCAGGGGTGCTCCTTGTTGGTGAGGTCTTATCGGCAACGGCCACCGGCCGGGCGATTTTTGAAAGATTGTATTACCGTAACTACTCAGAGCACTTCATCTTCGGCCCTTCAGGCCTTTCCATATAGC
>CAZGPF010000055.1:0-7433 GCA_964527275.1 uncultured Desulfosarcinaceae bacterium | reverse complement strand
ATATGGTTCAAGACCAGTACCAAACGAAAATCACCTTTAGCGATCTGGAGCTGACACGCCAGCTCTTTGGCGAACACAATCGACATCTGCTGCAAATTGGCAAGGCGCTCGATATTCAAATTAAGGCCCGTGGCAGCGCGGCGCACCTGCGGGGCGATCCCATCGCCGTCAAGCTGGCGCGCAAACTGATGACGCAACTCTACGACCTGTTGAAAGAGCGCTACCCGCTCTATTCCAGGGATATCGATTACGCCATCCGCCTTTTGTCCGCCAATGACCGCGTTCAATTGAAGAGTGTCTTTCTGGACACGGTCTTTATCACCTCCAACAAACATACTATCACCCCCAAGAGCCAGGCCCAGAAGGCATATATCGATGCCATGCGCCGGCACGACATGGTCTTCGGCATCGGGCCGGCAGGCACCGGCAAGACCTACCTGGCCATGGCCATGGCCGTGGCGTCCCTGGCCAAAGGAATCGTGGAGCGCATCATCCTGACCCGTCCGGCGGTGGAAGCCGGCGAAACCCTGGGATTCCTGCCAGGAGATCTGACCGACAAGGTTGATCCCTATCTGCGTCCCCTATATGATGCCCTGCACGACATGCTGCCTTTTGAAAAAGTGGCCAACCTGATGCAGCAGGGGGTAATCGAAGTTGCTCCCATTGCCTTCATGCGCGGCAGGACGCTCAACGACTCATTCGTCATCCTGGACGAGGCCCAGAACACCACCTCCGAACAGATGAAAATGTTTTTGACGCGCATCGGGTTCAACTCCAAGGCGGTGATAACCGGCGACATCACCCAGATCGATCTGCCGGTCCATAAGTCGTCCGGCCTGGTTGAAGCCAAGCAGATTCTGGGGCACATTGAAGGCCTCGGGTTTGTTTTTTTTACCCAGCACGATGTTGTGCGCCACCAGTTGGTGCAGGAGATTATTCAAGCCTATGATGCCGTGGGAAAAAACCGGTCAGCCGAGGTTGGCGCGCCGGGGCCCATGGCCCAACCCGCTACGGAGCGCTCGATCTGATGGATTCCAAAAGCGCTAAAAAGAGTTCCAAAGGTCGGCCACCAGAGCAGCCCGGCATCAAGTGGCTGCTCCTCTTGTCGGTGACCTTGATCTTCGTGATCCTCCTCTACCCAGGCCTGTTGGTGCAACGCTACCAATACCAGCTGGGCGACATCGCCGAGAGGGACATAAAGGCCCCCCAGGACTTTTTCATCGAGGATCACGACGCCACGGCGGCCAGCCGGCGTCAAGCCGAAGAAGAGGTGCTCACCGTATACGACCACGATGCCAGAATATTAGAGCAGGTCACCGCAAAAGTGGGCCAGGTTTTCAAGGAGATGCGCCACGTCCGGGCCGCGTTCGACGCCCAGCAAGATAGCGCGAACCTACCCCAGGAGGTCTCCGACAAGACCTGGCAGCAGAAACGGACCAATGAGTTGTGGGCTAAGAAAGGGGCCTTTGAAAGCGGCGCGGGCATCAAGCTGAGCGAGGGTGAGTTCAAGCTTCTGATTGCACAAGATTTTTCTGAGACCATCCCCGATCACATCACCAAAATACTCATCGACATTCATGCCAACGGCGTGGTGGCCAATAAGAAGATCCTGCTCAAAGAGCTGCAAAAAGGCATCACAATTCGCGACATAGTTAGTCAGACTGAAAAAAATATCTCCGCGCTGCGCCAATATTACGCGCCCGATCAAGCCAGGACCATGGTGCGCATCGTGGCCCAGCCGCTGGTCGAAGGTATGCATCACGACCTGGTCAACCTGATCGTGAACATTTGCCAGCAGCTGGTACAGCCCAATCTCACCTTGAATCGCAATCAAACCGAAAACCGCAGGCAAGCGGCCCGAGCCAGTGTAAAACCGGTGATGTACAAACTAAAAGCCGGTGAGATGCTGGTGCGTGAAGGCCAGCGCATCACCGCCCAGCGCCTGCGCAAGCTCGAAGCCCTGGAAAGCCAGAGGGGCAATACCCACAAGGCCTCCACCGTCCTGGGTGCCGCCCTGGTGATGGCGGTATTGATCTGCATTATGCATGTGCTCTATTTTCGACATCCGCGCCACATGGCGACGAACACCAATCGCAACCTGCTGTTCATGGCCCTCGTGCTGGTCATGGTGTTCGGTATCGCCAAGATGTCGGTCTTCTTTACCGCCGTGGCCGCGACCCAGATACCGTTCACCATCACGCCGGCCTCCATCGTCTACGCGGTACCGGCCGCTGCCGGCGCCATGCTGGTCTGTATCTTCCTGGGGTTTGAAATCGCCATCTACTTCGGCCTGGTCGGCGCAGCCTGCGTGGCCATGCTGTTCAGCGGCCGCGTGGAGATCTTGATCTTCTTTCTGATCAACAGCGCCATGGGCGCCTATTGGACCCAGCACTGCAGGGAGCGCAAAGGGTTCTTTATCGCCGGCGCCCAGCTGGGGTTGCTGAACATCATCCTGGCCACGGCCACCAGTCTCTACATGGCTGACTACGGCGGTTTGAAACTGCCCACCGACTGGATTATGGCCTTCTCCGGCGGTATTGCCAGCGCCATCGTCACCGTCGGCGTGGCGCCTCTGCTGGAGATCGCCTTTGGCTATAATACGGACATCTCCCTGCTCGAGATGGCCAGCCTGGATCGCCCCATTCTGCGGCGTCTGATGCTAGAAGCTCCCGGCACCTATCACCATTCGGTGGTCGTGGGCTGCCTGGTGGAAGCTGCGGCCGCAGAGATCGGCGCCAACCCCTTGCTGGCCAAGGTTTGCGGCTACTACCATGACATCGGCAAAGTTCGCAAACCCCTATATTTTATCGAGAATCAAAAGAGCGGCAGGAACCGGCACGACAAGCTGGCACCCTCCATGTCGGCACTGATCCTGATAGCGCATATCAAGGACGGCATCGAAATCGCCAGGCAGAACAAACTGGGCCAGATGATAATCGATACCATCCGCCAGCACCACGGTACCAGCATGATCACCTTTTTTTACGACAAGGCCCGCCAGCTCAAAGGCGACGAAGCCGTGCGTGCAGAGGACTTTCGCTATCCCGGTCCGCGTCCCCAGACCAAGGAGGCCGGCCTGGTGATGCTGGCCGACGTGGTCGAAGCCGCCTCGCGCACCCTCGACAACCCGACCCCCGCTCGTATCCAGGGTCTGGTTGACCAACTGATCAATAAAATCTTCTCTGACGGGCAGTTGGATGAGTGCGAGCTGACCCTCAAGGACCTCCACAGCATCGCCAAGAGCTTCAACAAGATTTTGACCGGCATTCATCATCACCGTATCGAGTACGGCCAGGCTTCCAACAAAGAGACCATGAAGGCTAAACATGGCAATCCTGATCGACAATCAGCAGACAAAACATCGCGTGCAAAAAGCAAAAATACAAAAGAAGGCGCAAGACATCTTAGACGTCTTGGACTGCCATGAGTGTGAACTGTCGCTTTTACTGGTGGACGATGCCCGCATCGCCGAACTGAACCAGGCCTATCTTCAGCGGCCCGGTCCTACCAATGTGATCGCCTTTCCAATGCGGCAGGGCGAGCATGACGACATGCATCCCGAGCTGCTGGGCGACGTGGTGATCTCCATGGAGACCTCGGCCCGGGAGGCCCGCAAGGCCGGCCTGAGCGCCGAACGACGCTTCGACCAGCTACTCATCCACGGCATCCTGCACCTGATGGGTTACGATCACATCCACTCGCAAGCCCACGCCCAGGCTATGGAAGCCAAAAGCGAGGAGCTGGAAAAATTGGTAACCAGACCATGATCTTAGTTACATCCTCCCAGATGCAAACCATTGACCGGCACACCATAGAAAAGGTCGGTATCCCCGGCCGCGTACTGATGGAAAATGCCGGCCGAGGTGCCACCCAGGCCTTCCTGCGGCGTCTCTACACCGGCGGCGGCCGCGTAGGCGTCCTGGCCGGCCGGGGAAATAACGGCGGCGACGGATTCGTCATGGCCCGCTGCCTGGCACACAAGGGCATCGACGTGCGGGTCTATCTGCTCTGCTCCGCCGACCGCGTCGAGGGTGACGCGGCGGCCAACCTGGGCCTGCTGCCTGGTGCCTCCGTGCCCGTGATCGAAATCCCTGACAAGCAGAGCCTTGCCTCCCGGCGCGGGGAGATGCGGCATATGGCTTATTGGATCGATGCCATGCTGGGCACCGGATTGAGATCCGAAGTTCGCGGCCATTACCGGCGGGTGATAGAGTTCATCAATCAGGCGCAATCCCCCGTGCTGGCGGTTGACATCCCGTCCGGACTGGATGCCGATACGGGCCAGCCCTGGGGAGTCTGCGTGCGGGCTGCGGCCACGGCCACATTCGGCTGCGCCAAAATCGGTCACCTGCTCCAGCCCGGGGCCCAATATTGCGGCCCCATCGACCTGATCGATATCGGCATCCCCCCGTCCGCTATCGACCATGCCGGCGCGCGCCAGCACCTGATCTCCGGCAAACAGGTGGCCAATATCCTGGGCCGCAGATCAGGCGAGGCTCACAAAGGAGACCATGGCCACGTCCTGGTGGTGGCCGGCTCCAGCGGTAAAACCGGCGCCGCTGCCATGACCGCCACATCGGCTCTACGAGCGGGTGCCGGCCTGGTGACTCTGGCCACGCCCCAATCCCTTAATCCCGTCTCGGAGGTGCAGGTCACCGAAGCCATGACCCTGCCCCTGCCCGACCAGGGCACCGGAATGGCGCTGGAAACGGCCTTCGATACCCTCGCCCAGGCTGCGGCCTCGAAACAAGTTCTGGCCATCGGTCCGGGCCTAGGCACTGCGGATTCCACCCGCAAACTGGTCTCGCGCCTGGTCAGGCGCATCGACCGGCCCCTGGTCATCGATGCCGACGGCTTAAACAACCTGGCCGGCCAGCTCGATTGTCTGGAAGGCAGAAAAAGCGCCACGATCCTGACCCCCCACCCCGGTGAAATGGCGCGGCTGACCGCAATCTCCACCTCCCGCATCCAGCAAGACCGGGTTGCCGCTGCCCGCGCCCTCTCCATGCAAAGCAAAACCCACGTAGTCCTCAAAGGAGCCCGCACGGTAATCGGCGCGCCAGACGGCGCAGTCTGGATCAACCCCACCGGCAATCCAGGCATGGCCAGCGGCGGCATGGGAGACGTGCTCACCGGACTGCTCGCCGGACTGCTGGCCCAGGGCCGCACAGCCCTGGATGCCTGCCTGGCCGGCGTCTACCTGCACGGCCTGGCCGCCGACATGCTGGCCCTTGAAAGCCCCTGGGGCTACCTGGCCACCGAAGTCATGCAAGCCATTCCCCGCGCCATCCACAAGGTAATAATTTCCCCCCCCACACCATCAATCCAGGAATTCTGGACTCCGATTATCGAACCATGAAACAGACAGTCCATTCACCAGAGGCGATGCAAAAGCTAGCCTGCAAAATCGGCAGCCACCTGCAAGAGGCGGCCGTCCTGCGGCTCATCGGCGATCTGGGCAGTGGCAAGACCTGTTTCGTGCAGGGATTGGCCAGGGGTCTCGGGGTGCCGCAAGGCTACGCCGTGACAAGCCCCACCTATGCCCTGGTCCACGACTACCCCGGCCGTCTGCCCCTGGTGCATGTCGATCTCTACCGCATCCACAGTGAAGCGGACGCCGAAGCAATCGGCTTGTGGGAACTGATCGACGGCCGGGCCGTAGTGGCGGTGGAGTGGGCCGACCGCATCGAGGATCAGTTGTGGCCGTCGTCATCCCTGACCGTCGAGATCTGCATCGCAGCCCATGAGAGACGCGATGTGCGCCTGATTGGCAGTGGACTTCAAATGGCTGATTTGATAAACAAGCTTCTCTGACCACCACCACAACAATTCCGCGCAAAGGAGAGCTTATGGCTTTAGTAGTACAAAAATATGGCGGCACGTCTGTGGCCAATATCGAGCGCATCAAAAACGTGGCGCGGCGTGTGGCCCGCACCCATGATCAGGGCCATAGCGTCGTGGTTATCCTCTCCGCCATGGCCGGTGTCACCGACGGATTGATCAAGCTGGCCTTCGAGGCCTCGGCCTATCCCAGCAAAAGAGAGCTCGATGTACTGCTGGCCACCGGAGAGCAGACCACCGCCGCCCTGCTGGCCATGGTCCTGGGGCAAATGGGCTATCAGGCCCAGTCCCTGCTGGGCCATCAGGCCGAGGTGGTCACCGACAGCGACCACGGCTGCGCCCGCATCCTGGAGATCGGTTCCGGCCGCATGCGTGGACTGCTCGAACGCAACAAGATAGTCGTGGTGGCCGGTTTTCAAGGCTGCGATATCAGGGGCGACATCACCACCCTGGGCCGCGGCGGGTCCGACACCTCGGCAGTGGCCATCGCCGCCGCGCTGCAAGCGGACCTGTGTGAAATCTATACCGATGTGGACGGCATCTACACAGCCGACCCCCATGTCTGCGCCGCAGCCCGTAAGCTTGCTACCATCACCTTCGACGAGATGCTCAACATGGCCAGCCTGGGAGCCAAAGTGCTGCAGATCCGTTCGGTGGGGTTCGCCAAAAAATATAATATTCCCATTCATGTACGTTCATCATTCAGCGAAGAGGAGGGCACCATGGTCGTCTGCGAAGATCCGGGGATGGAGCAGCTTGACGTCTCCGGCGTGACCCACGACAAGAATCAGGCCCGCGTCACAATCACCAAGGTTCCCGACCAGCCGGGCGTGGCCGCGAAAATTTTCACCCCTATCTCCGAAGGCGGCATCGTCGTCGATATGATTATCCAGAACACCGACCAGGGGGGCAAGACCGACATCACCTTCACGGTCCCTACGTCCGACTTCGATGCGACCCTTGAAAAGGCAAGGCAGATCGCCCGCCAGATCGGGGCCCAAGAGGTCAGGGGCGACGACGGCATCGCCAAAGTCTCGGTAATCGGCGTGGGCATGAAAAACCACTCCGGTGTGGCCTCGGTGATGTTCAACACCCTGGCCCGGGAGAACATCAACATCATCATGATCAGCACCTCGGAAATTCGTATCTCCTGCGCGGTGGAAGAAAAATACGCCGAACTGGCCGTGCGTGTACTGCACACCGCCTTCGGCCTGGACGCGGAATATTAGATCGGCAAAGGAAAAGGCCGCAAAATGAAAATAGAGCGAACCTGCTCGACATGGTTGACCTGCTCCATCCTGCTACTCATGGCCCTAGCGGCGCTTTTGCCCTCGGCCTGGGCCGCAGGGCCTGCATCGTGGCCCATACTCAGGCTCGCTACCGACATGCATACGGCACCCATCGCTAGTATCGACAGCGACGCGTCCGGCCGCTTTGTCCTGACATGCAGCTTCGACAAGACCGCCAAACTGTGGGATGCCGCTAGCGGCGCGCTTTTAAAGACCTTGCGGGTCCCGGCCCAGGAGGGAAATGAAGGCAAGCTTTACGCCTGCGCCCTCTCCCCGGACGGCAAAATCGCCGCAGCCGGCGGA
>CAZGPF010000054.1:0-7443 GCA_964527275.1 uncultured Desulfosarcinaceae bacterium | reverse complement strand
CAGATTTATTGCCTCCGAAGATCTTCTACGTGCTACTATGTATCGTAAAGAGTTGTTAAATGGCCGTCTAGACCGCCATATGCCGGCCGCGAACTTGTAGGCATGACGCCCCGCCGCTTCTGTTGCTCTCGCCGGCGCATATGCAAACAGGGGGTTGCAACATCTTCAAGGGAGAGTGCAAGATGCGCCGCAAAAGCACCGGCTTCACATTGCTTGAAACGGTTGTCGTGATGGCAATCATAGCCATCACGGTGGTTAGCTTGCCTCCCATGCTCCAATGGATGCGGCAACAAGGTGTCGTCCATGCCGTAAATCAACTGCGGGCCGATATTCAATTGGCCCGCTTGATAGCGATTAACCGGCAAAGGACCTGCACTATCGCGTTCAACCAGCCGGGAAACAATCAATATACAAATCTTCTTAACGGCATACACAATGATCTGGCGGGGTATCGCGGCGGTGTCCAATTTTTAAAGCTGGGACCGGACGGGAAGAAGATGGCTGATAAGGTCGCCTTTAACAAACAAGGTATGTCGGTTACCGTTATTCCTATAAATGTTTTTGTCACTGACCAGGCAAGGTCGAAGATCTATCGCCTGCAGATCAGACTGCCCGGTGGGGTTTCGCTCGCCCTTTGGCGGGCGGACAAGTGGTTGTAGCTATAGGCGCACCATGGAAACCAAGCACGGATTTACACTCGTAGAGTTGCTGATAGCAATGACGTTCTCCACGGTCATCCTGATTGCGGCCATTTCGGTCTATCTCATCCAGCAGCGGCAATACGGCAATCAACAACTGATCCTGGAGGCCCGTCAAAATCTCAGGTGCGGATTGGTGGTGATGGAGCAAGAGATCCGCATGGTGGGATACGATCCAGAAGACAGCGGACTTTTCGGGATCGTCGATGTGCGTCGCTACGATGTCGAGGTCGCAAGCAAATTAAGTATCAAGGGCCAGCCGGTCTTGTTTTATACCTACGATAAAGACGAAAATGGCGGACTGGATGCCCGTGCCCGGGGCCGCAATCGCGAACATCCTAAATTTCGGATCTCGGATCTCCATAAAGATGGTCATATCTGTCTGACATGGGACAACGGCGCAGGCCGGCTGCCCATAGCCGAAAATATCGTGGCCATGGGCCTGGCCTATGCCGTGGATGCGGACGGCGACGGCCGCCTCGACACCAGAAACCGCGGCATGGCTCCCATCTGGGCGGTGGACACTGACAATGACAACTTGTTGGATACCGACCTTGATACCAATGGCGACGGCATCATCAACACTGCGGACGACGGTAACGGCGATGGCACAATCGACTGGGCCGACGGCGGCAAGCTCGATCCTCAAATACCCTTAAAGCATATCCGGGCGGTTAGGGTCTGGCTACTGGGCGCTACTTCCCGTCCGTTGAAGCGGCGGCCCGACCCACGCGATCTCGTAGTGGGCGACCGGATCATGCCGGCCAACCGCGATGGATTTCGCCGCCTTGTACTGCAGTCCAGCATCATGTGCCGCAACCTGTAGAGTATGGAATTCAAAAAGAGCGGAAAATGAAACTCAAGATCCGTGACCGCAGTTCGGGAATGACCCTCCTGGAAGTGATGATCGCCATGCTTCTCCTCTGCGTGGGCATAATGGCGGTGGCCGCTATGTTGGATGTAAGCAAGGCGGCCAACATCAAGGCCCAATCCGGTGTTGAAGATGCCATTGCGGCCGCATCGATGCTGGAACGCATCCTTGCCTTGCCCTATGATGATCCCAGGCTGGAAGATCACGACGATGGCTTCAACCCTCAAGATCCCGACCATGGTCCCTTTGATGTGGGGGCGCGGCGGCCGTCCACCATCGAATGGGAGGTTGACAGCGAATTTCCGACCCCCAATACTAAACGCATCCTGATAACGGTGCGGCCGAAAGTTCAAAAAGGCACTTTACGCGGGTATTTTTACGACTATGTCAAAACCAGGCATTTGACCTATCTTTCCGCAGGGGCGGATACCGAACATTAGGGATAACCATGAAGGAGGAGGGAGCAGTGCTGAACCAGGGAGGCTCGGCCATTATCGTGGTTCTGCTGGTGATGATCGCCGTGACCATCATCGGGGTGATGAGTATCAACACTAGCGTAGTCGATCTGAAGATCGCCCGCAATGAAAAGCAGGTGCGGCAAACCTTCTACTTGTCGGAAGGGGTGACCATGGAGGGTGTTCAGCGACTGGCCGATACGGAACCGATCGACCTGGAGGAGAAGTATCAATTCTGGCACCACTCCAGCAAAGAGGTCCAACAAAAGAAGATCGATTTCAGGAGCATCGAAGGGTGGGATGTGGACGGCCACCAGGAAGATAATGGTTTGTCCAGCGCCATGGGATCGAATCTCTACATGGCGGCGGTGGAGTGGCGCCTGGCCACGGGAAGCTCGGCTATCATGACCGGTTCTCGGCTCTATCTCAATCGTGTCTATGGACTCTGCGATAGAGACAAAAGTCAGCAGATCGTAGAGATAGGCTACTACAAACGCTACTGAACTAAGAAAATTGAACTCTTCAGCACAATCCATGTCACGACGCCTCCGGGGATCGTTAATCAGGGCTGTTTTGCTTGTGAGCTTCCTGGGTCTGGCGATCTTGCCGGCAGGCATCGAGGCCCTTGAAATCAGCGACGGCCCCATGGAGGTGCTGTTGCACACGCCACCGCCGATCGTGGTCTTCCTGGTGGACAACTCTGGCAGCATGGACTGCGAGCTGATGACTCCCGAGTCGTACGGTCTTCATGACGGCGCTTGCTATATATTTCCAGATGCGGCCTACACTCCGGATATTGATCATGTACATGGTGGCGGTTACGCCTTAAGCGAATCTTTCAGGCGCGCGTGGAAGACCCAATGGTCCGGGCACAATCGAATTTACTACTCTCCACGCACGGTCTATACGCCCTGGCCATCAACCCAACAGCATGCGTTTGAGCCCGCCAATCTGAACCATCCGCTCTCCAATCCCGCAACTGACAATGGCGTCAAGCCCCGTCTAAATCTGGCTGAAACTTTTTATGTGGTCACGGGAATATCAGGGGAGATTTTGGTAGCCAATGCACACTACTTCGTACGTTCGGGCACAGGAAGCGGCCAGCAAACCTATCTGGTGACATGGGAAGATGCCGACCAGGATGGCAGGCTGGACCTTGGCGGCGGGCCGTCCGATGACCGACGACAATACTATCGTCTTATGGATGACGGGGACGACGAGGTGGAAGATGGTGAGTTGACCCTGGTGACGGACGAAGATGAAAAGAACTCCATCCGACCGTCTTTTTTCAATTCAGCGGGCGGGTTTGAACGCTATGCCACTGATCTGGAGGAGCTACAGAACTTCGCCAACTGGTTCTCCTACCACCGCCGGCGTGTGTCTGCGGCCAAGGCCGCCGTGGCAGGGCTGATTGACCAGGCCCAAAGCGTGTATATCGGTCTTTACGCGGTCAACGACAATCCTCGCATGAGCGTGCGGCCCGTGCGGTTGACTACGCAAAGTGGCCAGAACAATGGCGCTGGGGAAGGCCAGGGCGAAGCACTGCTAAATGCGCTCTATGCCATGCAGGTCGGTGGTGATTCTCCCCTGCGCAATGCCTTGGATCAGGTGGGTCGTTACATGCGGCGCAACATATCTTCAGATATGGGACCGTCACCCTATTTGGAGGCTTCGGACGGGGGCGGCTGCCAGCGGGCTTCGGTAGTGGTGGTGAGCGATGGTTTCGGCAACGGCTCGGCACCGGCGGTGGGCAATGACGACGGAGACGACGGTAGGCCCTATGCCGATGCGTGGTCGCATACTCTGGCCGATGTGGCTATGCACTATTACGAACTCGACCTGGCGTCCGACTTGCCCGATGATCTGCATCCCATCGATTGTGATGCTGGCCCCCACCAGCATTTGACCACCTATGCCCTCTCGTTCGGTATGCCCGGAGTGGCTGCCGACTCGCAGGATGTTGAGATATACAAGGCCGACACCTGTCGTCTTCAAGAGGGCCTGCTGAATGTAAGCTGGCCCCGGCCGTGTGACGACGCAGGCCCGGAATTACCCGACGCTACGTCTCAAGTTCAAGAATGCCTGCCGGCCGTGGTATCGGATAATTTGTGGCATGCCGCCGTCAACGGTCGCGGCGATTATTGGAATATTGGCTCCCAAAAAAGTTTGGACAACGCCATTTACGGCCTGTTGGCACCCGCAGACGCTTTTGTCAGCTCTTCCGGTGTGGCGGTGAACAGTGGGATCTACTCGGAGCAGTCCGTGATCTATCAAGCCACTTACCATACCGCTGATTGGCGCGGAGAGGTTAGCGCCTTGTCCCGGGGTGGAAGCGGGCCGGTATTGTGGCGGGCGTCCGAGGGGCTGCAACCTGACGGGGAGATTTGGGATCGCCGCCGGATCGTCACCTATGGCGGATATTGGCGGCAGCCCCAGGGCGTAGCCTTCAGATATGACGAATTGTCCAGCGCCCAGATGACTGCATTGGGCTCCGACCTGATTGCCAGTTCGACAGCCGAGAAACAGGCCCGGCAATTGGTGCAATACATACGCGGCAGGGCCATCGACGGCTATCGTTCGCGCTCCAGCCTGCTGGGGGATATCGTTCACGCAACGCCGGTTCTGTTCGGCGAGACACTGTTCGTCGGTGGCAACGACGGAATGTTGCACGCCTTTGACACGCAAACCGGTGGGGAACGGTTCGCCTATGTGCCTAACCTTGTGCTGGCCAACCTGAAATCATTGGCGGCACCCAACTATCCAGACCACCACCGTTACTACGTAGACGGTCCGGTCTTTGCGGGCGAAGTCCTGGTGGGCCAGCACGAGCGCAAAACTTACCTGGTGGGCGGGCTGGGCAAGGGCGGCAAGGGCTATTTTGCTATTCTGGCGGGCCACCGTAAACGGCCTGAAACCAATGACGGATTCGGAGGTTACCGCTGGCTGTCGCATGTGGATCAGATCGGTTCGGGGAGTTCCGAAGGGGAAATTGCGCAATCCATCCAATGGGAATACCCGCGACCTGCATCGGACCTGGACGGTGACGCTAAAACCGGCGAAGCCAATGGCGGCGACCCGGATATGGGGTACAGCTATAGTCAGGCTTATTGCGTCAACGGGAACGCCCCT
The DNA here is from genome assembly GCA_964527275.1 of uncultured Desulfosarcinaceae bacterium. Classification (GTDB taxonomy): domain Bacteria; phylum Desulfobacterota; class Desulfobacteria; order Desulfobacterales; family Desulfosarcinaceae; genus JARRKU01. The sequence continues at coordinate 2,290 of CAZGPF010000054.1, read as the reverse complement.
GCGGAGACCTACCGTCCAGTCGTGATCTTCGGCAACGGTTATAACAGCGCCACGCAAGCGGCTCTATTGTACATCCTCGATGCCCAATCCGGCGAGTTGATTCGTAAGATCGACACCGGTCGCGGAGAGGATAACGGTCTCTCCACGCCCGCATTAATCGATGTGAATCTCGACCGGCGCGTCGATTATGTCTATGCCGGCGATCTGCGGGGCAATTTGTGGAAATTTGATCTCTCCGCCGAAGATCCTTCCCGCTGGGGGGTCGCCTATGGCGAGGATAGAGATGGAGACGGAGTGATAGACGCCGCTGACGGAGATCTTCCGGCGCCGCTGTTTCAGGCCGAGGGCCAACCCATCACCTCCCGGCCAGACGTGATGATTATGCATAGCGCCTGCGCGTCCCAGGCGCCAGGCTTCCTGGTCGTCTTCGGGACCGGGCGCTATCTCGGCGCCACAGATCGGCTGGATCAGAGCCAGCAAAGTATTTACGGCCTATGGGATTACGGGGATGATGGTGACGACAGCGAATATCTGGGCACCATGATCAGTCGCCAGAGCGGCCAGCTATCCTCGGGCTTTTATCTGCTGCCCCAGGAGATAAAAGCTCAGGAGGCCTATGAAGACGATGACCAGGGCGAGCTGGAGACAGTAGAGGTAGAGTACGTCCTGGTTGAGGATCATGAAGACGGAGATCAATCTTCTCTCAACAATGGTAACCATTCCCAAGATGACGATCCTGAGAAGTATGTCGGCTGGTTCCATGATTTCCCTTCGGCGACCGAGGTCGATTCCGCCTCGGCCGAGCGCGTGACCGCCGACATCGTCATTCGCGGTGGCAAGGCGATAGTAATATCGTATCTTCCCGACAATACCCTTTGCCGCAGCGGCGGAGATTCCAGGCTTTATATTCTGACAGCCTGTGCCGGCGCCATCACCGAGGATGATAGTGGCGACCCCTTGCGGCCCATGAAATTTAACGGCAAACTCAGTGACCATTCAGTGGTGCTCAAGGAGCTATCCCAGCCTCGCCTGGACAAGCTGGTCACCAACGACCAGGCTGGCAATATCCTGGCCATCGATTTTTTGGGTGAACGGTGGGGCAAGGTGTCGTGGCGGCAAAATATCGACGACTGAAAGTGGAATCATGCTTTGAAGAAAAGTAACTACTCAGAGCACTTCATCTTCGGCCCTTCAGGCCTTTCCATATAGCGATGCTATTATGAAAAGACCTGAATGACCGAACCTAAAGCACTCTGAGCAGTTACAGTTCGAGATAGAATTGTTGCAGTTCGTGCTTTTTTGTGCTTTTTGCCATTACGCTGAGTAGTTACGAATAAAATTAATAAATGCCTTATCGCGGCGGCGAGCGGAACTTGAATCCCGGCGTGGTTTTGTCCCATATGGCGGTAATGTAGACGGTAGATGTGGTCTGCTCGGTATGCAACACAAGAAAAGTGCCGATATCCACAGGCGCCAATATGATGGGCGGCGCGTTCTTGTCTTTGGGGTCTGGTTCGGACTCCTGGTAATAGATGGCATATTTTTGACCGGGATGAATATTATCGGCCTTGCCCTTGTCGATAAAGGCGATGGTGTCGGTGTTAATCAGGTAGTCGTGATTTTCGGTGGCTATGATCCGGCCCTGGATGCCGGGTGTGCTCTCCCTGGTCTTGATATTCGGCGCACGCTTCTCATAAGGCATCAGCAGATCCCCGATGCGAATGGTCCTATAGGTATTGACTACCTTGGCGATGGCATAGTTGGACTCTGATCGGGTCACTTCGACGACACCCGTCAGATAGTGTTGGGTTCCGATCGATTTTTCAGAATCCTTGGCAGCGGTGGGTTTCATGGTGCGATATATGGTCAGTCGCGATCCGACACCAAATGCACTGGTCGGACTCGAACTTATGGGGCGCAAATAGACCGTATCGTCCTGACTGACCAGCTTTTTGTCGTGCATAGACTTGAAAATCATTCCCAGCGACCGCACCGGAGGTTTGCGAATGAAGCCGTAGCAGTCGACGCGCGAATAATAGAAGCTAACTTCCGGTGTGGATGCTTCGACACCGGTCGCCACGACTTGATGCGCCTCCTGAGCCGAGCAGGGAGCGATCCAGGCGAGTATGCATACCAAGCCGGTGATTATTTTCAGCGGCCCGTATTCGCGCCATAGCGATTTTATGCTCATCGTACCATTCCCATCGGTTGGCCTCATTGTCGGCTTACCAAGGCTTTTTGTAACTACTCAGCGTAATGGCAAAAAGCACAAAAAAGCACGAACTGCAAC
>CAZGPF010000053.1:0-7455 GCA_964527275.1 uncultured Desulfosarcinaceae bacterium | reverse complement strand
TCCTTTTCCGTGTGCGCCGATTATGTTATGTGTGCCTGAAAGACGAACAAATACCCTTTTTCTCCCTCCCTCCCGATGAGGGTGGGGCCGTGAAGGGGGTCTAACTGGAGGTTATGCGCATGGATTTTAAATTTCACCTGGAAAACGCCTGGAACGTCATGCTCAAGCATATTGTCACGCTGCTCATCATGACCCTGATCTTGCTGGTGGTCAGTATCTTTACCCTTGGGGTCCTGGGACCGGTGGTCTTTGCCGGATATATGCAGGCCATTATTCAGATGTTGCGTGACGGTCGTGAGCCGCGCATCGACGACCTCTTTTCCCAGATGCGCCTTTTTCTGCCATTGTTCAGCTTTTTCATCGTTTCCGCCATTGCCATCACGGTCGGGTTTATCCTCTTCGTGCTGCCCGGGCTGGCCATTATAGTGGCCGTGTCTTTCGGTTGCATCTATATGCTCCCGTTGATGACCGATCAGCGCATGGACATAATAGCGGCTATCAAGACCAGTTGGGATATGGCAGTTAAAGAGAGCGTGGCCGAGCACCTTGTCGTGGTGATCCTCTACATCGGCCTGGTATCTATCGGCGGTTCCGTTTTTATCGGCCTGCTTTTTACCTTGCCCTTCGCCACGGTATTCCTGGCATCGGCCTACTTGGAAAAAACCAAGGTGTCGGAATAGTATTCAGGTTTCTGTTTTTCGCTCTTCATTAGCCAGCTCGATATTCAACGCCGGCCGGACCAGGAAGGTGATCACCATCATACCCAGGCCAGGGCCCTTTGGGTCACGCCGATCTTTACCCACAAAATGGCGTAATCGACGACCTCGCCCATGGGCGCAGGCACCAGTCCGGGCACGATCAAGCCCATGCCCTTCTCGATGCAGATGCCGATAAAGAGTAGAATACAAGCCGGGGCCTGAAGATTGGATTCTTGCTTCGCGGGTTGAATGCCAGCATAAGCGTGCCCAGTACGTTCATGCTGATTGCGCTCCAGATCCAGGGCACCCACGGCCACACCTTCATTGATGATAACCACCTTGTCACCGATGGGGTCATTTAACACGCACCACTGAAAGGGCCAGAGGAATGGCGGCGACTGAGATCTATCTAAATGGCGATATAGTCTCCATGGCACCGGGCCATCCTGCGGCAACATCCTTTGCCGTTAGAGACGGTAGATTTGTGGCCGTGGGCTCGGAAGATGAGGTCCAGGCAGTGAGGAGAGGGCATACCCGGCTCGTCGACCTTAAGGGGCGGACAGTGGTTCCCGGCTTTATCGAAACCCACTGCCACCTCTCCCTCTACGCCATGTTCCGTTTACAGGCTAACTGTGCCACACCTCCCAACAGGAACATCGAAGAGGTCAAGCAAGAGATCGAGAAGATGGCCCGACGGGTTGATTGTCGCAGTTGGGTTAGAGGATGGGGTTACGACGACACCCTGATTGCCGAACGGCGCCATCTGACCCGCCAGGACCTGGACGATGCAGCCCCTGAAACGCCGGTATTCGTCAGCCATATCAGCGGTCACCTTGCTTACGCTAACTCTCCGGCCCTCGAAATCGCCGGCATTGGCCGCCACTGCCGCCAACCTGCTGGTGGAGAGGTGGAGCTCGACTCGACAGGCCGCCCAACTGGTCTGATAAAAGAGGATGCCCAGAGTCTGCTGGCCCGCCACATGCCGCCATACGACCACGCAGAACTGAAAACCGCCATGCGGGAGGCCATGCAAGACTACTACCGCGCCGGCATCACCAGCGCTCACGACGCCGCTATCGGCTATTTTCGCGATGCAGATCAGACACTACCGATCTACGAGCAGCTAGCGGCGGAGAGGCAGCTTGCGTTGCGAACCTATCTCACCGTGGTGGAAGCCGAGTATCACCGCCTTTCCGAGATCGGAACTCGCGCCGGTCTTGCGCCCGGCCACCTGAAGCCCGGAGCGGTGAAATTTTTTCAGGACGGCTCAATCCAGGCCCTGACCGCCGCTTTGGAGCAACCGTACCACTGCCAGCCGCATCAGCGGGGCAGCCTACTCCATAAACAGGAGATCCTCGACAAATTTGTCGATACCTATCATCGGCGGGGGTGTCAGATTGCCATTCACGCCAACGGAGACCGGGCCATCGAATCGACTCTATGCGCGCTGGAAAAAGCCTGCGCCCGCCATCCATGGCGGGATCATCGCCATATGATCATCCACTGTCAAATGGCCAATGGCGATCAACTGCAGCGCATGAGACGGGTGGGAGTTGTGCCCAGCTTTTTCGTCAACCACGTCTACTACTGGGGTGACCGGCACGCGGAACTTTTCCTGGGGGTTGAGCGTGCGCAGCGTATCGACCCCCTGGCCACGGCGGTAAAGACGGGCCTACCATTCACACTGCACTCGGACCTGCCCATAACACCGGTGGACCCGCTCTTGTCCATGCACTGCGCCGTCAACCGGCAGACCCGGGACGGGGTCGTCCTCGGCCCTGATGAGCGCATCCGTCCCCTGGAAGCGCTAAAGGCTTATACCACCTGGGCGGCCCGTTGCAGTTTCGACGAGGCCGACAAGGGGTGCATCGCTAAAGGGAAACTGGCCGATTTTGCGGTGCTCTCCGGCAATCCGCTTGCATGTGAACCGGAGGCCATCAATAAGATCAAGGTATTACAAACCGTAATCGGCGGTAAAACAGTCTACCGCCATTCATAAATCATCTGATAATGCTTCCCTGTCCGGGGGCCCGCTCAAGCTGGCTTTGATCACCCGCTCCATGAATAGATCTTCATTCAGGGCTGTACGGACCGTTCGATCCCGGCTGGAAAAATGAACGGCTCTGTGACTGGTTCCGGCTTTGGCACCGATGGCGCGCACGGTCTTAAGGAGATATCCGACAGCCGCTTCCTGAGCGGCTTCGATTGTCTGAAACCGATCACTGCCGACAATCCCCTCTACGAAATATCCGCCTTCCATACTCGGTTTAACGACCGCCTGCCGTACAACCTTCACCTGGCTGGTCACGGCCCCGATGGCATTGGCCACATCCCGGTGCTGCGGCAGCAAAACTTCGGTCTCCAGCAGACGGGCCGTATGGGACAGGAAAAAATCGGCGGCCGCGCCAAGCCCGACAATGGGGATGGTCAGTCGATAGCGGGCTTGCAGGGGACCGCTTAGCTTGCCGAATGCAAAGTCGATCATTTGACCGCATATGGGACAACTCTCTATCTCCTGCGGATTTTTTTGCTGGTCTAGTTGCATTTTGATAATATCGACGGCCACGGCTCGAGCCATCCGATCCCGGATGGTATAAAACAGCTCTTTGATTGACACACCGGCTGCCCGCGCAGTCAACGCCGCAGCACGCCTGGCGGCGTCCCGGTCCCATAAATCGAGTTTTCCCGCGGCGTGGAACAGGTCAGTAGGGGTTAACCCGCACTGATAGATGCTATGATGCTCCAACAAGCGGGAGAGGGGAAGCAATTTCGGATGGTGGGCCCCGGCCGCGCGCGTCAATTCCAAAAGAGTGGCTGGGCCGGCCCTCAACACCTCTACAATTTTTTGCTCTTCAGGGGTCAGCTGGGGTGGCAAAGATCCCGGTGCCTGGGCGATAATGGTGAAATACCTTGTCGATCCCGCTACGGAGCCCTTGTGTTTTTCGAGAAAAGCCAGACCCCGCCCTAAGGAAGGGGCTGCTGAAGCTAGCCAGCAAACTGGCGTCACACGCCTGGGACCAAGATGAAAGAGACCGTCGTGGTATATGACATGGCTGTCGCCGCCCAGGCCGGTGGTACGAATATCTAGGGCTTTGATATGGTTATGAAAACCACCGACATAAGCTCCCGATTCACGTATGGCGACAGCGTCGTTGGTGATCATCGCCATGTCCGTGGTCGTTCCGCCTACATCCACCACCATGGCGTTGCCCTGTTTTGTCAAATATCGGGCACCGGCTGCGCTGGCTGCGGGTCCGGAAAGGATGGTTTCAACCGGTCTCTCAAGCGCCATTTCAGCGGTCATCAGTGACCCGTCACCTTTGACGATCACCACGCGTGCGCTTATGCCCATCTCCTGCAACAAGCGACGGAGATCGGCTATCAGTTTTCCCAGGCGCGGGATTATGCGGGCGTTCACCACGGCCGTCTGGGCGCGCACCACAAAGTTGAGCAGGTTGGATAACTCGTGTCCGCAGCAGACAAAACACCCGGTTGTTTTTCTGATGATCTCCTTTACCCGCAGTTCATGCGCCATGTTGATGTGTCCGGCGTAGCCCGACACGGCGAAGGCTTCCACCTGATGGCGTTGAATCATCTGGCGGGCCACCTGCCTGACCTGCTCCTCGTCGACAGGCTCCATGAGATCGCCGGCAATGGAGAGGCGTCCGGCTATGCGAGCTTTGGGATGGTGGTCGATGTTATCGCCGGAGAACACACCTTCCGGGGCCATAAACAATAGCCCCACTTTTTGTCCGTCCCTCTCTACCAGGGCATTGGTTGCCAGGGTCGTGGAGACGGCCACCAGCTCGACCGCTGCGAGTCGAGCCGGGTTCAATCCCGCCAGCGCCTGGCCGATGCCCGCCGCAAAATCCCAGTGGGTGGTCAAGGCCTTGTTCTTCTCGCTCACATGGCGCTCTTTGAGGTCGAAAATTGCAACATCGGTGTACGTTCCGCCGGCATCGATCCCCAGCCCTAGTTGCGGGTCGAGCCGGGGCCGCACCCTCTCCCCCATCCACCACTGTGCGGTGGCCCCCCCTTTTTTTAGGCCCGACCCATAGCGGTAGTGTGGTTTTGCCGCCAACCCCTCGGACAGGGGATCGAAATAGGTGATCTGCCCGGGGGGCACGACCAGCACCTCATCGTCCGGGTGTTCGGCCAGCAGCAGCTTGGCCAGCAGGCGCATATCGGCCGGAAGGGTTTCATAACGCCATCCATTCTCTTCAGCCATTCGCCGGGCATGGGCGGCAGCGGGTCCGCCTCCGTCTCCGGTGTCAATAAAAACGGCCCGTTGGTAGTGTCGCTTCCAGGTGTTGAAAAAATCGACGGTCTTACGGGCACCGCGCTTTCCCACACGCTTCACCAGCTCGTCATAACCGACCTTGCGGCCGCCGATATGAACTTGACTTGGCCCTTGGAGGCCGGGCTCAGTTTTCTCCGCGTACCAGCCCGGAGAGATATAATAGGTTCCGGGAAAGCGTTTGAACTCCTTACGGTATGCGTTGTCACCACCCAGAAAAAGGGAGAGACAGTCATGGACCCTGGGAATCACCAGGGGGATGGCACCAGCTTTCAAGCCAACAGTGCCACGCCCGCACACCCCATAGCCCACAACGATGCGGGACCATTTTGAGGCCTCGGAGACTTCATCGATGATCCCCTGCAGCGTCGCCTGCAGCTTGTCGGGCCTTTCGTGAAGACCTCCCGGCAGACACCGCATCCCGCCCACGGCAAGGCCCACCCTGCCGGCAACCTTGCGAATATCTTTGCCCAGGACGCCGCAGGCAATTACATAGGGCCTGGTGAACCCATCATCCATTGCCATTCAATTGCTCTCTCTTTTGGTCTCTTTGCAGGTATAGTTAGCAAGGCGCTCTGCGGAAAAGGTCATAGGCTGCGCAAACGGCGATAAAGTGTCTGTCTGCTGATTCCTAATAACCGCGCGGCCTTAGCCTTGTTACCGTCTGTGCGTCGCAAAACGTTGGCCAGGCGCTGGGCTTCGTCTTCGACGCTCCCCTTTGCCGCCAACGACGCTTTGGCATGGCTCGATTTGATCTCATCGGGAACATACTGCAACGATATGGGTCCAGATGGAGACAAAACAAAGGCGTGTTCAATGGCATGTTCCAGTTCGCGAACATTACCCGGCCAGGGATATGCCAGAAAGGCCTCCAGGACAGCTTCATCAAACCCCTTGAGGGACTTTTCGTAGCGTTGACCGAAACGTTTGCAAAAATGGCCGGCCAGCAGCGGGATGTCTTCCCTGCGCTCTCTCAAGGGCGGCAGGACGATTTCCACAACCTTGAGCCGGTAATAGAGGTCCTCCCTTAACCGTCCGGCGCCCACCTCGGCCTTGAGGTCGCGATTGGTGGCCGCAATGATGCGCACATCGACTTTGACGGTGTTGTTGTCTCCCACCCGTTCCAGCTCTCTATCCTGCAGCACGCGCAATAGCTTCAACTGCATCTTGGGAGAAATCTCCCCGATTTCGTCCAGAAAAATGCTGCCCTCGTGGCAAGCCTGAAAGCGTCCGATTTTGTCGCTGACGGCACCGGTGAAAGCACCTTTGACATGTCCAAAAAGTTCACTTTCCAGCAGATCCTCAACAAGGGCAGAGCAGTGGACCGTCATGATCGGTTTTTTAACTCGTCGGCTCTGTTGATGGATCGCTTTGGCCACCAGGCTTTTGCCGGTGCCGCTCTCACCGGTGATCAGCACTGTGGCGTCGGTATTGGCCAGAGTGGATATCAGTTTGTGAATCCGGACCATGGCCGAGCTATTGCCGATCAGGCTGTCGGAACGGCGCTGCTCGCGAAGACGGTTTTCCAGATCGCTGACCCGAGTGCTATCTTTGACCACCAAGGTGGCACCCATGGCGGTACCGTCCAGGTCGAGAAGCGGCGCCCCGGAGACATGAAAAACGCGGCGGGTGCCATCCGGCATGCGACACGCCACCTGCCTCTGACGGATAACAAGGCCCTTCTCCAGTGTTGCCGTCAATGCGTCGATACAGCGCCGCAGGCACGGATTATCAACTTGATCGCTGGCCCTGCCAATTAAATTAGATGGCTCGATGCCGAACATTTGCTCCACCGCGGCATTTGCAGCCAGCACCCGGCGTGCATGGGATACGGTAATGATCGTATCCTGTACGCTGCGGAAGATAGCCTCCAGGTTGTTTCGGTAGCTCTCCTTCTCCTCGGTGATCCTCTCTTTTTCATCCAGCAGTTGCTTATGCCCCAAGGCGCGGCGGGTCACCTTGAGCAGCGCCGATTTGCGCACCGGTTTTAGCAGGTAGTCATAGGCACCCTTGCGAACTGACTCAGCGGCCGTTTCGATTGTCGGCTGCCCGGTTATCATAACCACCGGGCATGACAAGCGGTGTTCCCTGGCATGGCTCAATATGTCGAGCCCCGAACCTTGCGGCATGACAATGTCCGAAAAAATCAGGTCGAGCGGTGCGGCATCCATGCACTGCATGGCGGCATCCATGGTATCGGCAAGCATGACTTCATAGCCTTCGGCAGTGAGAAAGGTTTTGAAGGTAAACCGGATACTCTCTTCGTCATCGACTATGAGAATTGTGCGGGACATGCAGCTCCTTTTGATCGACCTGGGGCCATCTTTTTTTCAAGGTCTATTTATACAACCTCGGGGAGTAACTACTCAGCGTAATGGCAAAAAGCACAAAAAAAGCACGAACTGTAACGATTGTATCTCGAACTGTAACTGCTCAGAGTGCTTTAGGTTCGGTCATTCA
>CAZGPF010000052.1:0-7477 GCA_964527275.1 uncultured Desulfosarcinaceae bacterium | reverse complement strand
GTACCTCAAGGGTCCGGCAACGCAGCAGATTCGGTGCCCTGTGAACGCTTACCATTGGAATCTTGCAGCGAACATCTGTCTGTAACAAGAGGCCAACAGATTTGAAAATTTTGCCCCAATTTGAATTCAAGACACGCCACCGTCGCATGTTGCGGCATATCATCGACAACCGCAGGCGCTTGATTGTCGCCGGAATCTGCAGCCTGTTGGTCGCGGCCTCCACCACCACCATGGGCTGGCTGATCAAACCGGTGATCGACGACATCTTCGTCAACCAGGATACCTCCGGCCTGGCGCTCTTTCCCTTGCTGGTCATCGGTGTCTTCCTGATAAAGGGGGTTGGGCGCTACGGCCAGGAATACTACCTCACCTATGTGGGGGAAGATATCATCCTCAGCCTGCGCAACCAGCTCTATAACCGCATTCAAGACTTGCCGGTCTCCTTTTTCCTGCGTGAGCGCACCGGCGTGCTCATGTCGCGCATCATGAACGATGTCAATATCCTCAAGAACATGGTCTCCAACGCGGTAAACGGCGCCCTGCGGGATACATCCACCATCGTGGGTTTGACAGCCGTCATCTTTTACCAAAACTGGCGTTTGGCAATCCTGGCCTTTTGCATCCTGCCCATGGCCTTCTTTCCAGTCTTCAGTATTGGCCGACGGGTCAGAAAGGTCCGCACCAGCTGCCAGGAAGCCATGGGTGAAATGAGCGCCTTCCTGCACGAAACGCTCTCCGGGAATAAAATTATCAAGGCCTTCGGCATGGAGGGTTACGAAAAGAAGCGCTTCAACACCAAATCGGGCGACCTTTTCAAAATGGAGATCAAGGAGGTCATAGTGCGTTCCCTGTCGTCGCCCATTATGGAGTTTCTGGGCGGATTGGGGATCGCCTTCGTGATCTGGTACGGCGGCTGGGAGGGGATCAGGGGCCAAACCACTCCGGGAACCTTTATCAGTTTTCTGACCTGCGTGCTGCTCCTCTATGAGCCGGTCAAGAAACTGAGCATTTTAAACAACTCCGTCCAGCAGGGGCTGGCGGCCGTGGATCGCATCTATGCGGTCCTGGAGAGCCGATCCGATATTCAAGACCCACAAAAGCCCCATCAGATGCCCGCAGACATTGAGAGCATCGGCTTTAAAAACGTGCGGTTCAGCTACGATGCCAAACCGGTTTTAAAGGGCATCAATATCGAAATCTTCCAGGGGCAGGTGCTGGCGCTGGTGGGGATGAGCGGCGGGGGTAAATCCACTCTGGTCAACCTGATCCCCCGTTTCTTCGATGTGGGCCAGGGCAAAGTCGTGATCAACGACATCGATATTCGTGACTTCAAGATCGCGGATTTGAGGAGCAGGATCGCCATCGTCACCCAGGAACCGATACTGTTTAACGAGTCGGTACGCGCCAATATCGCCTACGGTAATCCCCAGGCTGGCCAGGAGGCCATTGTCGAGGCCGCCCGGGCCGCATATGCCGACGAATTCATTCGGCACCTTCCCCAAGGGTATGATACCTTGATCGGCGAGCTGGGCGGTCGGCTGTCGGGGGGCGAAAAGCAGCGTCTATGCATTGCCCGCGCCCTGCTCAAGGACACTCCGATCTTGATATTGGATGAAGCCACCTCATCACTGGACACGGAGTCGGAGTCCCTGGTGCGGCAGGCTCTCGATAATCTCATGCGCGGACGCACAACCCTGGTCATCGCCCACCGCCTCTCCACTGTGGCCAAGGCGGACAAGATCGTCGTACTGGTGAAGGGCCGCGTGGTGGAAGAGGGAACTCACGACCAGTTGCTAACCATAGATGGTGAGTATGCCAAGCTTCACAAGATGCAGTTCAACCCTGAGACCCGGGCCATCGCTACACACAATTGACCCTGATGCCGCATCTGGCAGCCTGGCCATGAAACTGAGCATCATCATACCGACCTATAACGAAGCAGATCGCATCATCCCGACCCTCGATGAAACCCTGGCCTACCTTGGCAGACAAGCCTACGACGCGGAAATCCGCGTGGTCAGCGACGGCAGCCGCGACCGCACAGGGCAGGTGGTGCGGCGCCTGTGCGGCCCGCTAAATGTGCGGATTTATTTTCATGCATACCACCCCAACCGGGGCAAGGGCTATGCGGTGCGTTACGGCATGCTCAAGGAGGCTGTAAAGGTGGTGTTGCCGTCCGGCAGGCGGGAGCGTATCGAGGTGTTGGTCAATGCGGACATGGCCGACAACAGCTATTGAACGTTGACATGCCGGGGCGATCTTGCCATAGATCCCCTACAAAGCTGAAATCGTAGTCGATTATGCCCCCTTGAGGTATCAATGGGCGCTGATGGACAAAGAAAAAGTGGAAGTGGTATTTTAAATGCGGTTGACCGACAATTTGCTATACACCGTGGTGCAAAAAATCTTCCGCCTGCTCGGAAGAGTGCCGTCCGCACTGGCCGAAACGTGTTCGGCGGTCTTGGGGAGCTTGTTTTATGCGCTGGCGCGCAAGCATCGCAAAATCGCCATCGATAACCTCAGCATGGCCTTCGGAGAGGTGAAATCGCCGGATGAGATTGTGGCCATCGCCAGGCAGGTTTTCATCAATCTGGTGCGCATCGTATTTGAATACAGCCGCGCCTGGCAATGGGACGACCGTCAGCTTGCCCAACAGATCAGCATACGCGGATTGGAGGAGATTCGGCGTGCCAATGCCAAGGGTAAGGGGGTGATTCTCCTGGGGGCCCATTTCGGCAACTGGGAGTTGCTGCCCATGGTGGTCCACATGGCAGGAGTAACCATGGGCATCGTTTACCGCGCCCTGGACTCCCCGGTTTTGGATATGCTCTTCATGGAGATTCGGTCGCGTCACGGCAACATATTGATTCCCAATCAGCGCGGCGCAATGCGGCGGCTCTATAAAACTCTGAAGAGGGGCAACGCGGTCGGCCTCCTGATGGATCAGGGCGTTGATTTTGATGACGGTTTTTTTGCCGACTTTTTCAACCATCGCGCCGCCACTGCTACCGGACCGGCCATTCTGGCGCTTAAAAGCCAGGCTCCGGTAGTGCCCCTGTTTATCATCCGCAGGTCCCGCGGCTTTGAGGCTGTTTTCGGACCCGAGCTGCCGTTGATTCAAACCGGTGACAGCACCAAGGATATCGAAGAGAACACGCAACTCTACAACCACGTGATAGAAGCCTATGTGCGCAGGTTTCCGGATCAATGGTTCTGGGTGCACCAGCGCTGGATAAACCTGCCCTTCTGCCCCTGGCCCAGAACAAATCCTAGAGTCAGTAACCGCTATTAAATTTGGTCTCCCGCTACGATCATGAACACCATACGATTTGCAAACCGGGGCAAAATACTCGTTCGTGCGCCCAACTGGGTGGGCGACGCCATCATGACAACCCCGGCCCTGCAAATCATTGGGAACACTTTTCCGCATTGCCAAATCACTATTCTGGCCAAACCATGGGTAGTGCCGGTGTTTGAAAACAGTCCCCACGTGGATCAATTAATGGTCTATGAGGATCAGGGGAGACACAAAGGCAAGAGCGGGGCAATATGCCTTGCAAAAGATTTGAGAGGCTGCGGCTTCGATCTGGCCATTCTCTTCCAAAACGCCTTCGAAGCAGCCCTGATCGCCTGGCTGGCGGCCATTCCCCGCCGCATGGGCTTTACCACCGACGCCCGCGCCCTGTTGCTTACCGACCGCATTGGCACCTGGCCGGCTCTGAAAAAAGGCCACCTGGTCGATTACTATATCGGCCTGCTCAGTAGCGCGGGGTTGCAGCCCGGGGAGCGCAAACTCAGACTATTCTTTACGGATGATGAACGCCGTGGTGCCAGACGGACGCTTGCAAAATTGGGCCTCGAGGAGAAGTCCCCGATTATGGGTATAAATCCCGGGGCCACATACGGTACGGCAAAACGATGGCCCAAGGAGCGATTCATCGAGACGAGCCGCCGGTTGATCTCCGAACAGCAATACCGAGTGATAGTGTTCGGAGGGCCGGGAGAGGCTCGTCTTGGAGAAGAGATTAGCGCCCAAGTCGGCCCCGGCTGCCACAACCTGTGCAACAAGACCAGCCTGCGGGAAGCCATGGCCCTGATCGAATGCTGCCATGCCTTTATCACCAACGACTCAGGACTGATGCATGTTGCCGCAGCGCTCGATATCCCCCAGGCAGCCATAATCGGACCTACCGATCCGCGAGCCACGAGCCCGCTAAGCCCGGCCAGCCGCATGGTGCAAAATCGAGGCAGTTGCCAATACGCGCCATGTCGGCATGTGGACTGCCCACTGGATCACCGCTGCATGACCGGCATCGACGTGGATAGGGTATTGAAAATCGTGTCGGAGATGGCTCCATGACCAAGCGTGGCATAATCCCCAGCTCCCCCAGGGTCCTGATTGTCAAACTAAGCGCCATCGGTGATGTAGTGCATACCCTGCCCGCCCTCAACGCCCTGCGGCGCCACCGTCCAAAAGCCCACATCACTTGGCTGGTGGAGGAGGCCGCTGCGGACCTGATCAGGGGCCACGCCGCCATCGACCAGGTGTTGGTTTCCAGGCGCAAACTCTGGGCCCGGGGCTTGCGCAGCGGTGGTTGGCAAAGCCATCTCAGGGAGATGCGGGCCTTTTTGCGCCAATTGCGCGCCACCCGCTACGATATGGTAATCGATTTCCAGGCCAACCTGAAAGGGGCCGCCCTCATCGCCTTGACCCGCGCCAATCGAAAAATCGGGTTCGGTCGCGGCATGACGCACCAGGAATACAGCTATCTGGCATTGAACGCCAAGATCCCCATGGTCGGCATGCATGTGCATGCCCTCAAGCGAGGCCTGATGCTGATGGAAGCCATTGGCGTGCCTGGCCCCAGAGTCGAATACGACCTGCCTGTCGACAGATCGGCCCGGGATCGTGCCGCCAGGCTGGTGGCCGAAAATCGATCCATCCATGATGGCCGGCTCGTGGCAATCAATCCGATGGCCCAATGGGATACCAAGTTATGGACGCCTGACAAATTTGCTGACCTGGCCGACCGTCTGATTGCAGACTACGGTGCCGATATCTTCTTCAGCGGCGCTCCGGCCGACGCACAAACCATCGCAGGGATCACCCGGCTTATGAAGCATAGAGCCGCCAACCTGGCCGGGCAGACGACCTTAATCGAACTGGCGGCCCTATTTGAAAGCATGGACTTTGTCATCTCCACCGACACCGGCCCCATGCATATAGCCGCGGCTGTGGGGACACCGGTAGTGGCGCTCTTCGGCCCCACCGCGCAGTGGCGCACCGGGCCCTATGGTGAGGGTCACCGGATCGTCTTTAAAACGGTCGCTTGCCGGCCCTGTTTCAAACGCCGTTGCGACCATGTGCGCTGCATGCGATCGATCACCGTGGATGACGTATTAGTGAGTATCGATAAGGTTATGCAAGCTGGGTACAGCCGTTGAGTATCTGTTCAGGGGATGAAGTGCATAAGAGGTGATAAGCTTCAGCACTGTAAGCGTTTGCTTAGGTGCCGGATATGCAAGGCGTCCGGGCAAAGCAGATGTACTTTTGTACCTCAAAGGCCCGGCAACGCAGCAGATTCGGTGCCCTGCGAACGCTGAGAATAAAAATGTGAAAGTATCCCTGATCATCACCACCTACAACTGGCACCGGGCCCTCGCCGTGGTCTTGGGTTCGGTATTGCGCCAGAGCTGGTCCGATTTTGAAATCATAGTGGCCGACGACGGCTCCAGCGACCAGACCGCCGCAACGGTCCACCAGGTCCTGTCGCCGGCCCGGATGCCCTGGCGCCATGTGCGGCATGCCGACAATGGCATCCGCCAGGCGCGGGTCAAGAACCTGGCCGTTCGTTTTGCCGTTGGTGACTACTTCATCTTCATCGATCACGATGTGGCCCTGCATCCGGAGTTCATCGCCGACCATGTGCTGCACGCCGAAAACGAGCTCTTTTTACAGGGCAAAAGGGTCTTTTTATCTCCCCGCCTGACCCGCCGCTATATCGAGACCGGCGAGTTCTCACCGCCATCTCCATGGACTCCGGGCCTGGAAAATCGCAAAAACGGTCTCCGAGCCCCCGGCCTGGCCAGGTTGATGAACCGCGAAAAGCGGTTCCAGGTCTCCTTGCGAGGGTGTAACCTCTCCATGCACCGGGAGACCTTCATGCGGGTCGACGGCTATGACGAGCTGTTCGACGGACTGTGGGGCCGGGAAGATTCCGATATCTGCTACCGCATGTTCAACCAGGGCATAAAGATCAAAAACCTGTGGCTGGCCGGGCTTCAATACCACCTGCACCATCCATCGATCAAACGCACGGTACGCGACCGTCTGGATGAGGAGTTGGAGCATTGTCTCCAGAAGAATCGGACAAAAGCCGTCCAGGGCTATGCAGGTCTGTCGTCGGAAGGAGGGGTCATCGCCGAATTGGGATAGGCTCCTCAACTGCTTCAACGCTGTTATGAACCTTGAACCTTTAGTTGCCCTTACGCTCTTCCATGATCAGGTCCCGCAGCATCATGTAACGATAGAACACGCCTACCGCGTTGGATACCGATACCAGCAGGCCCGCCGCACCGTTGAGGAGGCCGAGGCGTAAAAAATAGGTCTGCAAGAGGGCATAGCCGGCGTGCGAAATGGCCGTCCACAACGAGGCCTTGCGCCCCTGGGCGTGCATCTCCCGGGCCTGGTGATGGGCGTACCAGTAGGCGCGATTGAGAAAATCTTCCGGGGACTTGAATGAGTGGTGGACGATGGGGTGCTCCAGTTTGCCGACGGCGGTGGCTACCTGGAGAGAGTCGTGGATGACATCGCTGCTGAACCTCGCCTGGCCCTTGAGAAATACCCGCTTGACCCAATCGGGCCACCAACCGCAGTGATTGATCCATTGATCTTTATAAAAATTCTTGCGGCGCATGGCATAAGCGCTCTTTTCGCCAAGGCGCATGACCTCCCGTATCTCCCGGGCCAGTTCTGGTGTAACGCGCTCATCGGCATCCACGGAGAAGATCCATGGGCCAGCGGCCAACTCCACCGCCCGGTTCTTCTGAGATCCCTGTCCGCGCCAGGCTTCGATGAATACACGGTCGGTAAATTTTTTGGCGACCTCCACGGTGCGATCATCGCTACCGCAGTCCAGCACGACGATCTCATCGACCCATGTCAGGCTTTTGAGACAATCTTCGATGTTCTCTTCTTCATTCTTGGTAATTATAGTAGCTGAAATTCGGGGGTTACCTGAAGTCATAACAATATCCTGATTTCGGTTTGAGGGCTGTTTTAATTCCTCCCCTGGGCCCAATCCCCGTGTTGGGGTCAGGCGTTAAGCTTGAACCCGCTTGCAAATTTAAACAGCCTCGTGGGTGTGTAAATGCAATTGATTCTGCGTCTGCTATTCAAACAAGAGTCTCCGTGGTGAACATCAAACGTAACTACTCAGCGTAATGGCAAAAAGCACAAAAAAGCACGAACTATAAC
>CAZGPF010000051.1:0-7483 GCA_964527275.1 uncultured Desulfosarcinaceae bacterium | reverse complement strand
AATCGTTACAGTTCGTGCTTTTTTGTGCTTTTTGCCATTACGCTGAGTAGTTACTTATCTCTAAGCATGTATAGCTAACTTTTTTGGTATCTTATCGTCAACTGTTTGTCACTCTTTTTTTGATTCATATCGTCAAACATATATAATATCAAGGCTATAGACGGCGGAAACCTTGGAATCCAGTCCTCCAGACTGATCGACCATGTGACTTAACTGTATCACGTAACATGGTTAACGCGAGAAGCTTGCCAGGTTTGACTTGACTTCCTACGCCGGCATCGAATAAAGGTGTGCGGGTGAATATCGTGTGATATCTAATTTATCCATGACTGATTAGGCACAATCCATGATCCGGTACGGCAGTGTGGCAAAATTGATGCGACCTATGGCTTCAGACGATCTGTTGATCTCACGTTTGAAACTTCTGCTCATCATGGCCAAGGCCTTTTTAAAGGGCTATCCCATGGGTGATTTGCGCAAAAGCGCCATCGCCCAAAACGCGCAGCATTTCTCTGACGAGGCGCTCGTCTGCGCCGCTTCGGCAAAGGCCCCGCCTACGGACAAACCGAGACTTTTCAACCCAGGTACACAACCTCACGAGCATCAATTTGTGCAACGCGTCCAATTGCTGGTCGTAATGTTGAATGCTTTCGTCGAGGGAAGTGCCAAAGGGATTCACCGCAAAAAAGCCTTGGCCCAAAACATCGATCATCTTAGTGAAGTTATGGCCGACCACCTACAGGTCTCCGAAGCCTAAGTTTTTATATTCGCGTGAGGGCCTTCATGGTACCCAACGTTAAAATCGCCGTTGTAGAACACGATCAGTTGACGCGTGATTTCATCGTCAATGTGATGATGTATAGTGTAAACCGCGAAATCGCTGCCTTCGAGGACGGCGAAGGCTTGGATGCCTATTTGCGGGCCGGCGGCAATCTGGATCTGGTTCTGGCGGATACTCAATTGCCGGCTATCAGCGGCCTCGATCTACTCAAAGCAGTAAAAAAAGAGTTCCCCTCGCTTGTTTTTGTCTTGATGTCGGCCGATCCAGCCGATGAAGCACCGGCCGCGAAACTGGGAGCCGATGCGTTTCTCGCCAAACCCTTCACCATCCAGGACCTGTTCGATATCATCCAACGGTTTGTCGTGTGTAAATGACGGCCACTGTCCAATCCATCGAGTGCACATAGCCATGTGGGCAGCCATTCGACTCCATCGAAACCAGGTTACTCTTACCCTGATTAGCGGCCTTGTACTGACCCTGGCCTTTCCTAAAGTCGATTTGGGTGTGCTTGCCTGGGTTGCCATGGTTCCGTTTCTGATAGCCATCCGTGCGGCAAATACTAGGACCGGCTTTCTGCTTGGTCTGCTCTTCGGCATGGCCCATAACCTGGGGTTGTTTTACTGGACGGCCCAAACCATGCACACCTACGGTCATCTGCCCATGATCCAGGCGCTGGTCGTATTGACCCTCCTGGCCATATACCTGTCCGGCTTTCAGGCGGTGTTTGCCGCCACCATTTGCTGGCTGCGCCCCAGGCCGGCCCATCTGATCTTCCTGGCGCCGGCTGTCTGGGTGGTTCTGGAACTCTTGCGTGCCAGGTTGTTTTCCGGTTTTCCATGGGCTTTGTTGGGCTATAGTCAGTACGATCACCCCTGGGTCATTCAGATCGCCGACCTTTTTGGCGTCTACGGCATCTCTGGCCTCATCGTCCTGACAAACACTTTGTCAGCCCTGGTCTTGCTTCATTGGACAGGCCGCACATGGCGACGGGCCGCAATCTCCAGGCGGCTGCTGATCCGGGGGGGGTTGGTCCTGGCGGTTCTACTGCTAGGGGTCAACAGCTACGGCATCCTGCGCATGGATACGGTGGATCGGGCCATGCGGACGGCCGATAAGATTATCGTCACCGTGGTCCAGGGCAACATCGATCAGGCCCTCAAATGGGACGCCCAGTTCCAACTGTTTACAACGGCCAGATATCTCAATCTCTCCCTGGAAGCATCAACCGAAAAGGTCGATCTGGTAATCTGGCCGGAGACGGCCACACCTTTCTATTTTTCGGATGGTTCAGCTTTATCTCAAATGGTGATCAAGGGCATTCAATCCGCCAAGGCCCATTTTATCATCGGTAGTCCCTCCTATGCCGAAGGTCCAGAGAGAACGCTTTTCTACAACAGCGCCTATATGATCACACCCCAGGGCAAGATCAGCGGAAGATATGACAAGGTCCACCTGCTCCCCTTCGGTGAGTATGTCCCCATGAGTCGCTGGCTGCCGTTTATCAAAAAGATGGTCGCCCAGGTAGGCGATTTCATGCCGGGCCGTCGGGGCGACACCCTCACCTGGTCCAGAGGCGAGGTTGGCATGCTGATCTGTTATGAAGTTATCTTCCCGGGCCTCTCCCGGTCTATGGTTCAAAACGGGGCCGACCTGCTGGTCACTATTACCAATGATGCCTGGTTCGGACTCTCCAGCGCCCCTTACCAGCACTTTTCCATGGCGGTTCTGAGGGCGGTGGAAAACCGGCGCTCCGTGGCCCGGGCGGCCAATTCCGGCATCAGCGGATTCATCGATCCCAACGGCCGCGTCAGCCGGACCGCGCTTTTTACCACCACCACGGCCTCCCAGGAGGTGGCCCTGTTGAAAGAGATCACACACTACGCCCAGTGGGGCGACTGGCCCATGGGGTTGCTGGGGTTCGGCGTACTGCTATCGTTTGTGGTAACTAAAACCTATCGGCGACCGCCGATTTTTCAGCACTGGAACAAAGAAGGTTGATCAACCCGGCCAACTTTGACAAAAGGAGAGTCGTAGGATGTGTGCATCAAAAACTAAGGAGGCACTCCATGGCTATTGAAATCGGACAATCGATAAGAAACCTGAAAAACCAACTCACCCAACTTGGAGACTCTCTTTGACCTGCCCGCCAAACAGTACCGCTTGAGTGAAATAGAGGCCCTGATCGCCCAGCCCGGGTTCTGGGACTCGCCGGAAAAAGCCACGTCCATTCTCAAAGAGCGCACCTTTCTGACCCACCGCCTCGAAGCCCATGCAGAGCTCATGACCGATCTTGAGGATAATGCACTGCTGCTGGAGATGGCGTTGGAGGAGAGCGACGAACCGACGATTGCCGAAGTGGCCCTTCAAGTTCAGGCCCTTGAAGGCCGGCTGCATACCTTCTCCATCAATATGATGCTCGATGGAGAGCAGGACACAAACAACGCCATCGTCTCCATCAACGCGGGCGCTGGTGGTACCGACGCTCAGGACTGGGCCGAGATGATGTTTCGCATGTACCTGCGCTGGGCCGAGCAGCGTGGCTATAAAACCGATATCGTCGATCTACAGCCCGGCGATGAGGCTGGGATCAAGGGCGCCACTTTTACGGTCAAGGGCCAATTGGCCTTCGGCTATCTCAAAACCGAAACCGGCGTCCACCGCCTGGTGCGCATCTCGCCCTTCAATGCCGGCGGCAAACGTCAGACCTCCTTTGCCTCGGTGTTTGTCTATCCTGAAGTGGACAAGGAGATCGTCATCGACATCGAGGAGAAGGACTTGCGTGTCGACACTTACCGGGCCAGCGGCGCCGGCGGTCAGCACGTTAACAAGACATCGAGCGCCGTGCGCATTACCCATATGCCCAGCGGCATCGTGGTGCAGTGCCAACAGGAGAAGTCCCAGTACCGCAATAAAGAGATGGCCATGAATGTCCTGCGCTCAAGACTTTACCAGCTTGAGAGCCAAAAACAGGACCGGGAATTGCGGCAGCTCCACGACTCCAAGGAAGAGATCGCCTGGGGCAGCCAGATTCGTTCCTACGTCATGCATCCCTACCAGATGGTCAAGGACCACCGCATCAACCTGGAGGTGGGTAACATCGGCGGTGTGCTAGATGGCGATTTAACGCCCTTTATCGAAGGGGTCCTGATGGCGGGTGGAGGATAATTGCATCTTGGATCCATTGGAGATCATCTACGACCACTTCCGCCGCGGTTCGCTTCAGGCCGACATCCTTATCCAACACAGCGAGCAGGTGAGGGATAAGGCTCTGGCGGTTGCCGGCAGGGTTGCCGAAATGCAGCCCGACATGGAATTCATCGACCAGGCCGCCATGCTGCACGATATCGGCATATGCCGAATTGCAGCACCCAAGATTCAGTGCCTCGGTTTGCGGCCCTATATCTGCCATGGGGTCATCGGGCGGCAGATACTGGAACAATACGGGCTTGATCACCATGGTCTGGTGTGTGAACGCCACGTGGGTGCCGGTATCAGCAGCGAGGAGATCCGGCGGCATAGTCTGCCACTGCCCTTACGGGAGATGCTGCCCATCACCATCGAGGAGATCATCATCTGCTATGCCGATGGTTTCTTTTCCAAAACGGCGCTCGGCACGACCCACAGCCTGGCCCAGGTCCAGGCGGATCATGCCCGCCATGGAAAGGAGCAGCTAAGCCGCTTCATGCAATGGCATGCTCTGTTTTCGCGTTGATCAATACCGAACGCCCTCGGACAGGATCGGGGCCATGAAAGTATAAACTCCACCATCTTCCATTGTCCTTAATAATTTATAATTTCAGGAGGTTGTCAAAGTGACCCAATCCATACCCGTAGCCCTTACCGTGGCCGGCTCGGACAGCTCGGGCGGCGCCGGCATCCAGGCCGACCTGAAGACATTCCAAGCCCTGGGCGTTTACGGCATGAGCGCCATCACGGCGGTCACCGTCCAGGACACCCGGAAGGTCTACGCAATTCAGGAGATCAACCCCGATCTCGTCCACGATCAGATCATACGTCTCTTCGAGGATATTAAAATCGATGCGGTCAAGATCGGCATGGTCTCGAGTATAAGCCTGATCGATGCCATTGCCGCAGCCCTTGGAAAAGTCAGCCTCCCGCCCGTTGTGCTGGATCCGGTGATGATCTCCAAAGGCGGCCATGCGCTACTAAGGGATGATGCCCGCCAGGCACTGGTGCAAAAACTGTTTCCCCTGGCCGAGGTGGTCACCCCCAATATTCACGAAGCCGAGGTTCTTACCGGCGCGACCATTGAGACCCAGGCCGCCATGGAGAGTGCCGCCAAGAAGATTATCGGGTTAGGTGCCGCCAAGGTGGTGGTCAAGGGGGGTCACATGGAGACGCGCCAAGCCACCGACATCCTCTATGACGGCAGCGATTTTCGGCGACTGGGTCGCCGACGGGTGGCAACCACCAACACCCACGGCACGGGATGTACATTTTCATCGGCGATTGCCGCCCACCTGGCCCGGGGCTACGATTTCATGCAGTCCGTGGAGCATGCCAAGGCTTATATCAGTGGCGCCATCGCCCAGGCTTTGAATATCGGCAAGGGTCATGGCCCGACCCACCACTTCTATGATCTCTACGCCAAGGCCGGAATCGAAGGGGTCAAATCTTGATTAGTGATTAAAGGCAAGGCCTTCATGATAACTCATCAAGTCTTGACCCCTCACCATCAGCATGGCGTTAGGTTGGAAGAATCAATAAGTTAGAAGAAGCCGATCGTGAACCACTTCATCTTCCAAGGACTGGCCTTCACGCTGAAACCGACGAAGCATACTACGCCCGCAGTTTACGAAGACTTCACGTTCGAAAAGACCATCTGGAATATCAAGATGACAGTTAACCTGACCTGACTTTTTCTTGCCGTCAATGCTAAGCGCAACCCGTACGCCACGCTCTTTGCACAAGGCAATCTCCCGCATTAGACGAGCCAGCCTAAACCCCTGCCCCTGATACAAGATGGCTTGGCTATGTGTATAGGGAGGATCACAGTATATGAGATCGCCGTGTTGCGCCCTCTTCATGGCCTCACCAAAATCCATCTTCTCAAACGTTGCCCCAGCAGTCCGACGTTTCCATATCTGTACGCGTTGAGCGAACGATCCAGGCGTTATCGGTTTATGTACTCCACATGGTGTTGACATGTAACCATCAGATTTGCGAAACCGAACCACTCCTCCGTAACAACTCCGGCAGATGAAGAGGAAGTCTGCCCCATTAGGATTAGAATTATATCGGGCCTTGATGCGCTCATAGCCCTCTGGTTTCTCAAACTCATAGTACTCTTTGTATCTTGTCCTATACCATTGCACAAGTTCTTCTGGATTAGATGCAAGCATTCTCCATATTTCAACTAGAGGACCAAAGAGATCGGAACCAATGGCATTCTGGGGCTGCAATACAGCAAGTACAGCACCGCTACCTAGAAACGGTTCGTAGTAGGTCCTTATATCTGTAGGAAAATACGAAACTATCTCGTGAGCAAAGCGTTGCTTGTTTCCTATCCACTTGAGCAACTGCGTATTGAAAGGTTCTATAGGCTGGAATTCGCTACCATAGAACATGTCCAAGGTTTTTTGTTTGAATTTCATCATAGCAACAGAGTATCCCGATTTGGGATATATGTCAATTATATCCTATATTGGAATATATGAAACGGGATCAATACTCATCAAAGGAAGAGGCATTGCGCAAACTTTTGCGAAGTCGACGAATCGAAGTCGGGTTGAGTCAAGAGAGTCTTGCTGCAAAACTAGACACTCATCAATCATTCGTTAGCAAGTATGAATCGGGCGAACGTTTGCTGACCTTCGTTGAGACAATCGATATCTGCAAGACCCTTGGTCTTGAACCCGGAAACCTACTTAAGAAGTACCTATCTCACCTTGAAACCTAATTCACATTTTACTGAGTTGCCAAGAGCCTTCTGGGCGTACGTTCGCCTAATAGGTCAAGAATGTGGTTACACCAATAGAAGTACGGGACATCTTCTTGTTCCTTCCAGAGATAGAGTTGAGAGCCGGATAAACAAAATCCATATCTCATCTGCTGGCCTCGATGCTACATTGCCAAATGGTGTAAAGACATGGGATAAACTGGTGGAGTATTTTGAGTATCCTGCGAATATGCTTCATAATCACGTCGAACCTAGCTTGATGGACGTAAAAACCGCCAAGAAAGAATATAATGCCCTCAAGAAAAAGCTGAAATCCAAATGTCCTCTACCAATGAACAAACAGAAAGGTAAGAAAAAAGCACCTGCATACTTCAATTGCATAATCAATATGCTGATTGAAGCGGCGGCCATAGGGCACGAATGCAATTATGATCCGCGTGCCTTAACTACCGTTACCAGCAACGGAGTACCCCTTCGTACGTTCGCAAGACGTATGGACGGAGCCTTTCCTTCCGTCGTGGACCCCATAGCGGTATGGGAAATCAAGGAGTACTACTACACTACGACATTCGGCAGTCGGGTTGCCGGGGGTGTTTACGAAACCTTACTTGATGGAATGGAGATAGAAGAACTTGCATCGGCAGAAAATATTGATGTTCTGCATTACCTTATGATAGATGCTTACTCTTGGTGGGTCTGCGGAAAATCATATCTGTGTCGGATTGTCGACATGTTGCACATGGGTTATGTAGACGAGGTGCTCATAGGTAAAGAGATACTTT
>CAZGPF010000050.1:0-7633 GCA_964527275.1 uncultured Desulfosarcinaceae bacterium | reverse complement strand
ATCCCAAGTCTTTAAGGAAACCAATCTGGGAAAAATGCTCGCGTAATGTCCGAGCGGGTCCGGCTTCCCTCCAGCCTCGATTGCTTGGTTTGTGTGTTTTGATTGGTGTTATTTGGGGACTTTATTAACAACATCGCCCATTTGCGTGCAAATCACCTTACCCAAAATAGTTGACGGCATTCTTAAGCATCTGTATGCCGGGGGTGATTTTCGGTGGTGGGTCGGCGAGGCCCCGCCTGACCAGCTCTTGCCGGCGGGTCCACTGGGGGTGGTTGGTCCACTGGTTGAATGCCTCGGGATGGGGCATCAAGCCGAAGATGCGGCCCGTGGTATCACAGATTCCGGCAATGTCCATCAGGGAGCCGTTGGGATTGTGCGGAAAGAGACCCTGTGCGGCCTGGCCGTCGGGCAAGGCGTATTGTAGGGCGATGAGTTGCTGGGTAATGAGCTGCCGCATGACCACATGGTCGGCGAAAAACTTGCCTTCGCCGTGTCTTATGGGCAGCTCCAATTGATCCATTCCCCTGGTGAAAACGCAGGCCGATGCTGGGTTGGCCTTCAGGTTGACCCAGTCGTTGCGAAAATTGCCGCAGTCGTTATAAGTCAAGGCCACCGAGCGACGGGTATAATCTCCATCGATTCCCGGCAGCAGACCGAGGTTGACCAGGCACTGAAAACCGTTGCATATGCCGATGATCAGGCTACCCCGGGAGATGAAATTGAGCAGGGCATCGCCGATATTGGTTTGCATGCGCACCGCCTGCACCACGCCGGCGCCATGGTCATCGCCCCAACTGAAGCCGCCGGTAAAGCTCATGATCTGGAAATCGTCCAGGGAGACAGATCCGTCGATCAGCGCGTTGATATGTGCGCGACGGGCCGCAGCGCCGGCCAGCTCGAAGGCATAGGCGGTTTCGATATCGCAGTTGAGTCCATATCCGGTGAGAACGAGGGCTTTTATGCGGCTCATGTGAGATCCCCAAAGGGCTGCTGCCAGGACGCTTTCAGGTCCGGCACGGTTACATCGATTATTGCCGCGCCATCCACGCCGCGCACTCTCAGGTGCGGCTGAGGTATCACCTTACCGATACAGGCAGCCGGCAGCGCACCGAAGTTAGATTCAAAAGCCTCTTGATTCGACGGATCAACGGTGACGATAAAACGCCCCGCCGACTCGGAATAGAGCAAAACATCGTCCCGCTTAGCCCCTGGCGATACCAGGGCGGCGAGATTCACGTCCAGCCCCAACCCACCGGCCATGGCCTTCATGGCCAAATGCACGCCCATGCCTCCCCGGTAGATGCCGTGGGCCGAGGCCACCAATCCCTTGGCGATGCTCTTGGCCAGGGCGCGGTAGAGTCGCATGCAGGCTTCTGGCTCAACCTGGGGTACGCTGCGGCCCACATACCCGAACATATCCAGGTACTCCGAAGCTCCCATCTCGTCGCGAGTTGCACCGAGCACATAGACCAGATCGCCGGGAACTTTCAAATCCAAGGTCACACAGCGTTGAACGTCGGCCATGACGCTGGTAGCGGAAAACTGGAGGCTCTCCAGGGCCGATATCTTGTGGGTCTCTCCGTAACGACCGGGCAGATGCCCGTCGACATACATACTGTCCTTGCCCGAGAGCAGGGGAATTTCCATGGCCAGGCACATCTCCCGCAGGGCCTTGCAGGCGCGTACCAGTTGGGCTGCCTTGAACTCTCCATCGGGATTGTTTTGGGCATCGAACTGGATGGTGGGCCAACAAAAGTTGTCAACGCCGCCCAGGTGATCTGGATCGCCGCCAACTGCGATGAGCCGGCGCACGGCCTCGTCGATGGTACAGGTGGCCATGTGAAAGGCGTCGATCTGCGAATAGAAAGGCAACAGGGATTGGGCAAAGGCCAGCCCCTTACTTGAGTCCAGCACCGGACGCAACACCGCGGCGTCAGAGGGAATATCGCGATCCACCCCCACCAGCGGCTTGATCACGCTGGTGCCCTGAACCTCATGGTCATACTGACGGCAGATCCAGTTCTTGCAGCAGATATTGGGCCGCGCCAACATGTCGAGCAGCAGATGGTCGTGGCGGGCCGGCGGTTGTAACACTGGATCGTAAAGCCCGCGCTCTTCAGGAGAGCGCCAGAGGGCGTCGAATTCCCATTGCGGGAATCGGGCGGTCAACAAGTCGAGATCCACATAGGCACAGGTCTTACCACCATAGGTGATGTGCAGCTTGCCCGTATCGGTGTAACGACCGATCAGCGTGCTCTCCACGGCGTGTTTAGCCGACAGTCGGAAGAACCGGTCCGCATGTTCCGGTGCGATGGCCACCGTCATGCGCTCCTGCGATTCCGATATCCAGATCTCCCACTGGTCGAGGCCGTCATATTTAAGGGGAACTTTGTCCAGCTCAATCTCACAGCCGTTGGAGATCAGCGCGCTCTCTCCCACCGATGATGAAAGCCCGCCGCCGCCATTATCGGTGATAAAGCGGATCAGGCCTTGATCGCGCGCCTCGATGAGAAAGTCGTGCATCTTCTTCTGGGTATAGGGGTCGCCGATCTGGACGTGTCCGGCCGGGGTGTTTTCAGAAAAGGTCTCCGAAGAGGCAGTCACGCCGTGGATACCGTCCTTGCCCACTCGGCCGCCGCACATAACCACCAGATCTCCGGCGATAATGGTCTTCCGTTCGGCGGGGGCCCCGTCAATGAGGGCCGGCATGATCCCCAGCGCAGTCACATAGACAAGGCACTTGCCCAGATAGCCGGGGTGAAACAGTACCTGGCCAAAGGGTGTGGGAATGCCGCTCTTGTTGCCGCCGTCGCGAACGCCTTCGATAACCCCGTCCAACAATCTCCGGGGGTGCAGATGGGGCTTCAGGTCGCCGCCATAGTCACGAGGTCCGACGCAATACCCATAGCTGCCCATGATCAGGCGCGAGCCCTTGCCCGTGCCCATGGGGTCGCGGTAGATGCCCACGATCCCGGTAATGGCACCGCCATAGGCCTCCATGTTGGAAGGCGAGTTGTGCGTCTCACCGGTGACCACGTAGTAGTGGTCGTCATCGAAACGGCCCACGCCGGCGTTGTCCCACAGCACCGACACGACCCACGATTTTCTGGCCTTGAGTTGCAGGGTCGGTTCCTCAATACAGATTTTAAAGAGGCTGTCGATGGTCTCCTCTTCCCCGCCGCCGGCATCGCGATAATGGAACAGGCCGCCGAAAGTGTTGTGGTTGCAGTGGTCGCTGCGCGCCTGGGAGATATATTCCAGCTCCACGTCCGTAGGGTCGTCAAGTCCCACCGCGGCCCGTTGGGCCTTAATTCGCGGATCGAGAAAATATTTTCGAATGGTGGGGATATCGTTAGGATTGAGTGCCAGGTTACGCTCATCGCTGATGCGCATCAAGGTCTGATCCGTATCGATGGGAATGGTGGTCACCGTTGGCGCATGGTCGAGTCGCACCTTGGGTATTATGAAGCCGATGCCCTGGTCGGGATCCCACTCCCCGGCATCGAAGATTTTCCACTGCTGGATGATCTCATTGGCCAGAAGTTGGGTGGCAATGCGGCTGACGTCCGCTCTTCTCAATGCCGCGCCTTGCAGGCAGTAGCGTTTGGAGGTATAGACCGCCGCTTGCGATCCGAGGCTGATGCCCAGTAGATCCTCCATGGCCTCTACCGCCGTATCACCAGCGTTATCCTTGACCCCCGGGCGAAACCCGACCCATATGATCCAGTCGAAATCGAGGACCAGCGGCTCCAGGGCCGATATCTGGGTGACGGGGTTGGTGAAGATTTTATCCTGCACAGACCGTAGCTGGGCATTTGTCAGCTCGGCGTCGATAGTGATCACTTGGACGCTGCGGATGGTGTCGATCTGGATGCCAAAATAGTTACGCGCTTTTTTACGCAGGTTTTGTCCCTCGGCATCCGCCATTTCCGGTTTCAGAGTGATCTCGATTCGGCTTGGCATGGTCCCTTTCCAACGAGTCTGACGGTAAATGCAAAAAAACCGTGGTTCAGGCAGCTATCTGAAATAGGTTAAGTCGAAATCGTTGTAAACAACAAAAATCATCAACAACAACAGAAGGAAAAGTCCTACCTGCTGGGCTGTTTCGCGCATACGCCGGCTTACGGGCTTGCGCATCAGCGCTTCGATGCCATAAAAGAGCAGATGACCGCCATCGAGCACCGGTATGGGCAGCAGATTCAAGATGGCCAACTGTAGGCTGATGGCGGCGATAAAGAAGAACAGTTCCATCATGCCTCTTTCAGCCGATTGCTGTGCCATCTGGGCGATGCGCAGAGGCCCTCCCACCAGCTGCCGGGATACCTTGCCCTGAAATAGCTTGGCCAAGAAATCAAAAAAACCGCGAGTAATGCGCCAGGTCAGTTTAATACTCTGCCGCACGGCGTCCAGCAAGCCCACCTTGATCACGATCTTGTCTTCCGGTGGAATAAGCTCCGGCACCGTGATGCCGATACGGTAGTTTTTGGAGCTTAGACCCGCGAGATCGCGATCTTTATGCAGGCGGGGGGTGATCTCGAGAGACAAGTCGTCGCCGCCCCGCCGGACCTCGAACCTTAAAAGCCGACCCTCGGACTCCAGCACTATTTTCCGCATTTCGCGCCAGAACCGGATGGGGACACCATTGATGGCGATGATCCTGTCACCGGAGCGTAGTCCCGCCTCAGCAGCCGGCATCTTGGCAACTACGTCACCGACAACGGCCATTGGCTCTTCGACGCCGCCGATACCGATAGGAAAATAGGTGACATTCTCCGCATAGACATTCTGATAGACAGCCGCCCTGGGCTGAACCGGCAGGTCCAGACGTTCACCTCGGCGGTCGATGGACAACACCAAAGAGTCGCCCTGGCTGCCCTCCAGAATCTTGTTGATATCGAGCCAGGAGGCAACCGGCCGGCCGTCGATGGCCACTATGCGATCATCTTGCATGACCCCGGCCTGCTCAGCCGGGCCACCGGATTCGACATTGCGGATATAGGGTCGAATACTGGTAATGCCCACAAAGTAGATCATTGCCACGAAGATCAGCAAGGCCAATAACAGATTGAAAAAAGGGCCGGCGACTACAATCAAGCTGCGTTGACCCACCGGTTTGTGGGTAAAAGAATAAGGCAGGTCTTCAGGAGGCAGTTGGGCATCGGGTTCATCCCCCACCATTTTAACGTAGCCTCCCAGCGGGATCAGCGAGAGACGATAGTCGGTGCGGCCGATGGTTTTACCAAAAACACGCGGTCCGAAACCAAGCGAAAACTTCTCCACGCCCACGCCGAAAAATCTGGCTAGCAGGAAATGGCCCAACTCATGAAAAAAAATTAGCGGACCCAAGACGAGTATAATTAGGATAACAGTATTCATAATTGCGCTTCAGGTTTGCATTAAAGGGTATCTGGAAAATTTATGTCGAACGCAATGCCGCAACCTTGCTCCGGGCTCTCCGGCGGGCCCAGCCATCGGCGGCCATGACCGCTTCGAGGTCACTCATCTTTTCCAAGCTATGCAGGCCCATGGTAGCGTCAATAACCTCAGCTATGGCCGTAAAGGGAATTTGCTGGTCGAGAAACGCGGCCACGGCGATCTCATTGGCCGCGTTTAGCACTGTCGGCATGGTGCCCCCGGCAGCGCAGGCATCGAATGCCAGTTGTAGACATGGAAACCTTTGCAAATCAGGGTCTTGGAAGAAAAGTCCGCCCAGGGCGACAAGATCGGGCAAGGCTTGTCGCAAGGCAATACGCTCGGGGTAAGACAAGGCATAGGCGATGGCGGCCCGCATCTCTGGAGTCCCCATCTGGGCCAGGATAGAGCCGTCACGATAGGCGACCATGGAGTGGATAATGCTCTGTGGATGGACGATTACCTCAATCTGGTCCCATCGAAGATCGAAGAGCCATTGGGCTTCAATCACCTCCAGCCCTTTGTTCATCAGGGTTGCCGAATCGATGGTAATCTTGGCACCCATATCCCAATTGGGATGCTTGCAAGCGCGCTGGGGTGTAATAGTATCGAATTCTGCGGCCGGCATATCTAAAAAGGGGCCTCCGGAGGCGGTGAGCACAATTTTATCCAGATCTTCCCGGCGATGACCACGCAGACATTGGAATATGGCGCTGTGTTCGCTGTCGATAGGCAAGAGGCGCGCGCCCCACCTAGCGGCGGCCGCCATGACCAGCGGACCGGCCATCACCAGGGGCTCCTTGTTGGCCAGGGCGATGTCCTTGCCGGCTCTGATGGCGGCCAGGGTAGGCGCAAGTCCCGCCGCACCCACCATGGCACCCACGACCATATCCACCCCATCCCAGGCCGCCGCAAGGCGATAACCTTCGCCGCCGAACAAAATTTCGATGCGCCGGCCTGCGGGCAGCAGCTTTTTCAACCTCCTGGCCGCTGCCGCATCGTGGACCACGGCCAGCTCCGGCTCGAAGAGGGCAATCTGGTCCGCCAGGCGTTGCAGGTTGGATTTTGCCGTCAAGGCCTTGACCGTAAATTTATCTGGAAATTGGGATACGATCTTGAGGGTGCTGCAGCCGATGGACCCCGTAGATCCCAGAATAGCCAGCGATTTCATGGCAAGAGATACTCCTTGAGCAGATAACCGACTGGAGCGGCGAACAACAGGGAGTCCAGACGATCGAGCACTCCGCCGTGGCCAGGCAGCATATTGCTTGAATCCTTGATGCCGGCCGTGCGTTTGAACCCTGATTCGAAAAGATCCCCGGCCTGACCCACGACACCCACAACCAGAGCGAATGTAAGACAGGCGGGTGTACTGAGGGAGTTGAAAAAAAGTATTTTAAACAACCAGCCGAAGAGCAGATTGGCCCCCAGACCACCAAGGGCACCTTCGACGGTTTTTTTGGGGCTCACCGAGGGACACAATTTGTGACGCCCCAGCCAGGTGCCAATATAAAACGCGCCGCTATCGCCCCAGGCGATCACCCACAGCAGAAAGACAACCCATAATTGTCCGTCGGCAGCGTTACGCAATAGTATGAGAAACGAGAGCAGCAATGGGATATAGAATAGGCCGAAAATCGCTTTCGTGGCGACGCTGGGAGCATCTTGACCGGCCCTGAAACGTGGCATGGAGACCACAGCCGCGCCTATCAGGCTCAACACCAAAATGGACAATAAGGCACTCAGTAGCTGAAAGTGTACCCCGGCCACCATCAAGACGGCGCCCAGATAGATCCACCCATCCACCAGCGCGCGCGCTTTAGGTGTGTGTCCATGGTAGACGATGCGCAAATACTCCCACAAAGAGAGGACGGCCACGACGGCAACCATAAAAGCGAAAAGAGCAGGATTGCCCATCATAATCAGAAGAATCAGTGGGGGGATCAGAAGCAGGGCTGTCAACAGACGTTTGCGATGCATGGAAATCCAACTGGTTTGATTGTATGAGTGTAACTACTCAGAGCACTTCATCTTCGGCCCTTCAGGCCTTTCCATATAGCGATGCTATTATGAAAAGACCTGAATGACCGAACCTAAAGCACTCTGAGCAGTTACAGTTCGAGATAGAATTGTTGCAGTTCGTGCTTTTTTGTGCTTTTTGCCATTACGCTGAGTAGTTACGTATGAGTTTACTCTTTCAGCTTTCCGAAGCGGCGGTCGC
>CAZGPF010000049.1:0-7807 GCA_964527275.1 uncultured Desulfosarcinaceae bacterium | reverse complement strand
TATCTCGAACTGTAACTGCTCAGAGTGCTTTAGGTTCGGTCATTCAGGTCTTTTCATAATAGCATCGCTATATGGAAAGGCCTGAAGGGCCGAAGATGAAGTGCTCTGAGTAGTTACAAGTAAGTTTAACCGGGGGCTCAAGAAGCTCCATCATTTCCGATGATGGACTGGCGCATAACAGGGGTTTTCGTTCAGGCACTATCTATGAGGAACGTGATGCGCAACGCTGCATTAAATGGTGGGAGAAGTTTTCTCATCTGTTTACAACATGATGATGATCGATTCATAGGGGTGCGCCTGGGATGCTGTATATTTCAAATCTGATGATTTTTACCACCTGTGCGCAATTTAGCTAAACGCTAGAAGATAGGAGGAACATTCATGAACTGGGACACAGTTGCGGCGATTTCCGAAACCGTGGGCGTAATCGCATTAGTCATTTCCTTGCTGTACTTAGCGTTCCAGGTTCGGTTCGCGAGACTCACAGCCGCAGACACATCTCGAACCGCCAGATCTATCGGCGTACGAGAAAACGTGCTTGCAATGGTGAACAATTCCGAGCTGCGTGAAAATTGGATGAAGTCATCCAGCCTGAAAACAGTATATGAAATGATCGGTACAGAAATAAACGTAAGTGCCGATAGCGCGATTCAAATCGATAATATGTGTCAATCTTGGATGTGGCTTCATTGGGGGCAGTACAAAGCAATTAAAACTCCAGCGGATCTGAAAGAATTGGAAAACATTGTGTCACTATTCTACTCAGT
The DNA here is from genome assembly GCA_964527275.1 of uncultured Desulfosarcinaceae bacterium. GTDB lineage: Bacteria > Desulfobacterota > Desulfobacteria > Desulfobacterales > Desulfosarcinaceae > JARRKU01. Next base: position 7,040 of record CAZGPF010000049.1, on the reverse strand, counting down.
ACCTCCTATGTTAAACTGCTGGAAAAAAAGCCCTTACGGAAGCAAAATTTTTGATGACGAGTTCGTTCGCTTTGTGGAAGGCGCTGTCTCTAAGAGCAATACATGAGGCTTGATGGATAGGCCCTGACAACTTGTGTTTTAGCTATTGTCCATCCACGCGAACCACTACTTTTTGCGTCTTGGCGAACACTAAAATCAGCTATTTGTGGCTGGGCGCTAGCTGACAAATTTTAGCAAATCTGATATTTAGACATCTCGCAATATTTCTGTAACCCGTTAAACAAGGAGGAAACAAAATGGCCAGGCAAGAAAATTTACATGGGGAAATTCACCAAATGTGGGAAATCTATAAAAAATGCATGCCCGCTGTCGCCATAGCCTATGATGAATTGCCCATGGAGGTGTATAAGGACGGTGTGCTGTCGGGCAAAATCAAGCGCATGATGGCCTTGACTGGTGCCCTCGTGCACGGTTGCCGGGCCTGTATACTTTTTCAAACAGAAGAAGCGTTAGCCTTGGGTGCCACGGCGGAAGAGATTCTGGAAACCTGCGCAGTGGCGATCTCTTTAGGTGGTACAATGGGATCTGGAGAGACAACCCGTGTCGTTCAGTTATTAGAGGAGAAGGGACTTTTAGAGGAGCTAAAAAAGGGCCATTAATCCAATCGCAACCATGCTCCGATTTTGAAGCCATTATCATAGTGCGACATTGCAAGCTGTAGATATTTACACAGGTTTACCGCTTTGGTGATACTCTCAATATAAATCTGCTCTTAGGGGTACGCTTTGGATGAAGATGATTTGTAACTACTCAGAGCACTTCATCTTCGGCCCTTCAGGCCTTTCCATATAGCGATGCTATTATGAAAAGACCTGAATGACCGAACCTAAAGCACTCTGAGCAGTTACAGTTCGAGATAGAATTGTTGCAGTTCGTGCTTTTTTGTGCTTTTTGCCATTACGCTGAGTAGTTACGATGATTTCAAATCAGCTGCTTTTTAGCGCCTGTATGCAATTTTGCTAAACGCTAGAAAATAGGAGGAACATTCATGAACTGGGACACAGTTGCGGCGATTTCCGAAACCGTGGGCGTAATCGCATTAGTTATTTCTCTGCTATACTTAGCGTTCCAGGTTCGGTTCGCGAGACTCTCAGCCGCGGACACATCTCGAACGGCCAGAGCCATGGGAGTACGGGAAATCGACCTGACTATGGTGAATAATTCTGAGTTACGTGAAAACTGGCTTAAATCATCCGATCTAAACTCAATATATGAGGAGCTGGGTTCACAAATGAATGTCACTGTTGAAGGCGCATTACAAATAGATACAGTGTGCCAATGTTGGATGAGGCTGCATTGGGGGCAATACAAATCAATAACAACTCCAGATGATTTAAAAGATTTAGAGCGCCTTGTGTCCGTGTTCTACTCAGTACCCCCCATGTTAATTTGCTGGAGCAAAAGCCCTTACGGAAGCAAAATTTATGATCAGGATTTTGTTCGCTTTGTGGAAAGTGCTGTCTCAAAGAGCAGTGGGTAAAAATGGGGGAGGTTGTTGATGCATGGAGCTTGTAGAATGAATCCACAGATGGACGCAGATGGACGCAGATTAGATGCACCCGGCACATTACATCATGTGGCAATGCGTAAAATTGAATCCGCAGATTACGCAGATAAGAATATTAAGGATAAAGAGACCAAGGCCATAATTGGAGCGGCGATGACAGTTCATAATGAATTGGTTAAGAAAAACGTAACTACTCAGAGCACTTCATCTTCGGCCCTTCAGGCCTTTCCATATAGCGATGCTATTATGAAAAGACCTGAATGACCGAACCTAAAGCACTCTGAGCAGTTACAGTTCGAGATACAATCGTTACAGTTCGTGCTTTTTTTGTGCTTTTTGCCATTACGCTGAGTAGTTACAGAAAAACAAAGGGCTCAAGTCTTCATTCCAACATAAAAGAATCGTTTTTAATCTGCGAGAATCTGCGTAATCTGCGGATAAAACAGCCAATTACCCTAATCTGATAAACGTCCCCCCATAACAATACATCAATTTGCTATCAGCGTCTCCAGCGACTGCTTTAGACCGAGCATGCTTTCACGAACTTCAGTGCGCGCCGGGGCTTTAGCACGCAGCCAGGAGATCAGGGATTTTTTCTCTGGTGTTGCTGTAATCCGCACCAACTTTCGGATGATGATGCGGCGTCGGCCACTGTAGATGTTGATAATGGGGATGGCCGGAAAATACGCGGCTGGCTTGATTTTGGTGATATCCTCTTTTTTAATAAAGATGTGATCGACAGGGCTGCCGACGGTGATGCCATCAGAAGTGATATCCACGAAATAGCCTTCGCGGCTGCGCCTGGCCATGATATAGACCAGGCCTATCCAGGTGGGGAGTAAAAGCACGAGCAGTAAGCCGATGAATTTGAGCAGCGTTTCCAGGCCGAACACAGTGATTTCGATCACCAGTTTCAAAACACTGGGTGCTTGAAACGACATCTGGGAGACGGTATTGACCAGGGCCGGCATTGTGACGGAGAAAACCGCTATCACCATCACTACCTGCACCCCGGCCACCAGGCCAAGTATCAGGCGTGTATATCTACGCCGCGAGAAAAAATAGCTGGCACCCTGCGGGGATTTCTTCCACCTGGGGCCGCGAAATGCGGAAATGATGTAATATCGCAGGCCTTCGAAAAGTGAATACATCACCGGTACGACAATCAGGGTTAGCACCGTCGCAAAACAGATGCCAAAAATGATCACGACCCCAAGACCTTCCCAGAGTTCGTCGATGATGGTTAAAGTAATGATGCCGCCCACCGTGGATAGAGTGGTGGATATGATGGGACGCAGACGCTGCTGGCCGCCGGCGATAATGGCGTCAAACATATTGAGACCCGACTTGCGCATGCGGTTGATGCAATCCACCAGGACGATGGAATCGTTAACCACGATGCCGCTGAGGCCCACCAAGCCGATAAAACTCATGATGGAAAAGTCATTGCCCGTCAAGAAAAGACCTACCATGGCACCAACGATGGAGAGTGGCAGTGATGTCAAGATGGCAAAGGGCTGGGCCAGTGAATTAAATTGTGATACCAGCAGCGTAAAAATCAGGATGGCCGCCACAATGTAGGCCAGGCCCAGGCTTTCGAAGGACTCGGTAGTCTCTTCATATTCACCTGAGTAGTCGAATTTATAACCGGCGGGCAGCTCCATCTGATCGAGTTCTGCGATCAGTTCCTGGGTAATCTCCACTGCGGACCGTCCTTGGTTGTTGGCCGAAATTCTTACGATGCGGCGCTTGTCCGAGTGGCGAATGCCATTGACGCCATTGCCCATGCTGAACGCGGCGATGGTGGAGATGGGAACCAGTTTACCGGTGTCCGAGCGTATCTTGATATTGCCCAGCATTGCGGGGCTGGTCCTGACCTGTGGTGAAAAGAGAATCTTGAGATCGTATTTTTTGGAGACGTCCTGTTCATCACGAAATTCGCGAATATCCAGGCCAGCCGTAGCCCCTCGTAGACTGATGGCTACCGCCTCCAGAGATACGCCCATGGCAGCCGCTCTGGCGCGATCGACTTTCACACCCAGTTCAGGGGCCGCATCCGCAAAGTCATCCCTGATATCCACCAGGCCGCCGATCCCTTCCATGACATTTCGGACACTGGTCGTGATACTGCGTAGGACGTCGATATCCGGGCCGATGATTTTAATCAATACGGGCGCCGCAGTAGGCGGTCCCCATTCAAGAGCCCGAAAACGGATATCGGCGCCGGGGATAGTTGCCAGGTAAGGCCGCAAGCGCTCTTTGATCTGGCGGTGGGACGCACGCGCGTACTCCTTGCCGTCTTTTAGTTCCACTGTTATCTCTGCAAAGTTGCTGATGGTGCCGCTACTGACAGAGACTTCATAGGCACTTTGACCGCGCTGGCCGACGGTGACCACCGTCTGCACCGCCTCGGGAACGTGGGCCGCAACCATTTGTTCAATCCTTCTTGCCACGCTGTCGGTAATATCGATCTCTGTGCCGCGCGGAGTATTAACGGTGATATAAATGTAATCAAAGTCGGCATCCGGGAACATTTCCATCTTGACCAGGTTCATTGCCGGCAGGGACAAGGCTAACGTTAAACTTAAAAAAATCAGTATAATAACCCTGAAGCGGTGGCTTAAGGCCCACGAAACAGCGCGCACATAGATCTTTTTCAGTTTTTTGAGGTCCTCTTCAGGCTTGACGATTTGGCCCTGTTTAACAGTGCGCTTCATTAGCACGCTTAGAATCAGGGGATTGGCGATCAGAGCGATCACCAGAGAGGCCGTCAACGCAATGGTCACGGTCTTGGGTAAAAAACCCATGTATTCACCCGTAACCCCGGTCATGAGCAGCATGGGCAAAAAGGCCGCCATGGTGGTCAATGTGGCGGAAATTACCGGCATGGCGATTTCCGATGTACCGTCGATTACGGCCGCGATCCGATCCTTACCCAACTGATAGTGATGGTACACGTTTTCCACCACGATGATGGCATTGTCCACCAGCATACCAATACACAGCACCAAAGCGAATCGAACCATGTTGTTGTTGGTCAGACCAAAAACCTTTAAAAAAATAAAGGTCAGCAACAGCGACAGTGGGATCGACAGGGAGGTGATGATCGAGTTTCTCAGCCCCATGGCAAAATAGAGCACCGCGATGACGATGATCAGACCGATCACCATGGAATTGTTCATCTGGTCGAAGCTCTGCTTGATGAATTTGGCATTCTCGGCTGTAATCTTAATCTCGACCCCGGCCGGGAAGGATTCCTCCAGCTCCTTGAGCTTATCGCGTACTTTGTAGGTGGTTTCGAGGATATTGGCGCCGTTACGCTTTTTAATGGCAATCGACGCCGAGGCAACGCCGTTGACCCGCGAGTAAGTTATATCTTCCGAGTGCCCGTCGACCACCTTGCCCACATCCCCAAGAAAGACCACACGGCCCTCCTTGCGGATTAAGGGTACTTTTGCGTAATTGTCCACGTTTTTGATTTCGGTCAATGTTCTCAACAGCAACCTGCGGCCCTGGACATTGACCTGGCCGCCGGGGATGTTGATATCCGATTTTTTAACAGCATTGAAGACATCCAGAATGGTCAACCCGTAATGGTTCAAACGCTGGGGATCCAGAAAAATCTGAATTTCGCGGATCAGACCGCCGGCCACCTCCGTGGCCAGGATCTCAGGCATCAGGGCAATTTCATCCGCCACCTTTTCGGTGAGTCGGCGCAGCAAGACAGGATCAATATCACCCACCACCGATGCGATCATGATGGGAAGATCGGAAAAACTGATTTCGGTTACCTCGGGTTCTTCGGTCTCGTCCGGCAGATTTTTGCGGGCATCGGTGACTTTTTCGCGCACCATCTGCAGCGATCGTTCCAGATCCGCTTCCGCCTGGAAATCGACAACTACCACCGAGACCCCTTCTGCTGAGTTGGATCGCATCTCCTTGACATCTTTAAGATCGCTAAGTTCTTCTTCCAGGGGTATTGTCACCAGGCTTTCGACCTCGCCGGGCGAAGCCCCGGGAAATAGGGTGACCACAATGGCCAGCGGGGCCGAGATTTCCGGCTCACCCTCTTTGGGAAGAGATAGATAGGCAAATGTGCCGGCTACTATGGGCAGCACAATCACCAGCAGTCCAAAAATCAGCCAACGATTTAAAATTAAGGATAAGATTTTCATGGCGTCACCACCACCTTGTCACCCGGCTTTAGATACTGCGCGCCGGCCACGACCAGTTTATCGCCGGGTGTCAAGCCTTGAAGGATGCGTACCATGGAGCCGTCCACGCGCCCCAATTTCACTTGCCGGGCAGATACTTGATTATCCTGATCGACCACAAAGACTTCCTTGCGGTTTTCTCTAAAAAGGACACTATTTTGCCTAATCATGACCGCATCGGGAATAACTCTTGTTTGGATGGCAGCACGCGCCGTTAGACCGGCTTTTAAATTGAATTCCAGATTGTCCACCAGGATTTCGACTTCAAAGGTGTTGGTTTGCGGATCGGCCTGAATACCGATTTTATCCACCCGCCCTGCCATGGGCGCAGCCTGAGAAAGGGCCTCCACCGTAACGGTCACCGAGTCGTCCTTATCCAAATGCACGTAATCAAATTCATTTATGTAGATCTTGACCCGCATGGTCTGCATATCCGCAACTTGCATTATGGGATCACCAATATTGACATTCTGACCCTGCTCCACAAATCGTCGGGTTACATAACCGTTAAAAGGTGCTGCTATGGTAGTTTTGTCCAATCTCCGCTGTGCCATCGCCATCATGGCCTCCAATTGCACAACTCCGGCCTTGGACGACTTGTACGCCGCTTCGGACTGCTCATACAGTTCTGGTGTGATGACTTGCGTCGGCAGAAGGCGCAAGGCGCGTTTAAAATTGTTTGCTACCGCTGCCAGCTTGACTTGGGCAGCTTCAAGATTGGCCTTGGCCGCGTTGAGAGCAAGGGTATAATCGGTGGTGTCCAGCTGTGCCAGTGATGAACCAGACGCCACTTTGGTGCCCACATCGGCGTCATAATGCATTAAAATACCTGCCACTTGGGCTGAGAGAACTACGATCCGGTTGGGAGCCAGCCGTCCAACGGAGCTGACCACAATGGGCAGGTCACGACTGGAGATGGTTTCAACCCGCACTGCGCGCGGTTTGGTCTCCACGACCTGATCTTCTTCAGTCGCGCTGCAACTGCTGAGCATGATCAGGGCGCACACAAGAACTGTCACCATTGAATTAGTTTTCATTGCTCTAAATGACCTCGCTTGGCATACATTGACTGACTCAAGTTCGCTAAAATATATAGTCGAAATTCGGGACAATTTTTTGAAAAATAAAATATTTCAAGCAGTGCGACCTTTCCCTTTATGGGCCACATTATCCAATATATAGAATAAGCGGGAAAAAACTAAATCGCAATCCGAGATCCTGTACCATAAGATTCATAGACTTTCACCTTATATTTAAAA
>CAZGPF010000048.1:0-7911 GCA_964527275.1 uncultured Desulfosarcinaceae bacterium | reverse complement strand
TATATGGAAAGGCCTGAAGGGCCGAAGATGAAGTGCTCTGAGTAGTTACGGCTTTTTTAGCGCTTCGAGTAACCTGTTCGGCATGAGGTTGTCAAACCCTCGGCAATTGCAAATAAAAAACCTCCGGGCAAATGCGCCCGGAGGTTTTATTTACAGGTTCAGGTCGGAAGACGAAGCAAGGCTTACATCATGCCGCCCATGCCGCCGCCCATACCACCCATACCACCGCCCATGCCGCCAGGAGGCATGCCGGCTTCTGGTTTGTCTTCCGGTTTTTCGGCGATCATGGCCTCGGTGGTCAGCATCAGGCCGGCAACGCTGCCGGCATTCTGCAGGGCAAAGCGCACCACCTTGGTCGGGTCGATGACACCGGCTTCGATGAGGTCTTCATAGGTGTCGCTGGTCGCATTGTAGCCAGTGGCGCCGGTCTCATTTTTCACCTTGTCAATAACCACGGAGCCTTCCAAACCGGCGTTGTTGGCGATCTGACGCAGGGGCTCCTCAATAGCGCGGATCACTACCTTGACACCCTGTTTCTGGCCGCCCTTGATCTTGATCTTATCCAGGGCATCAATGGTGCGCACCAGGGCCACACCGCCGCCGGGAACAATGCCTTCTTCCACGGCCGCGCGGGTTGCATTGAGGGCATCTTCTACGCGCGCTTTTTTCTCTTTCATCTCGGTTTCGGTGGCCGCGCCCACATTGATCACGGCTACGCCGCCGATCAGCTTGGCTAGACGTTCCTGCAATTTCTCACGGTCATAATCGGAGGAGGTCTCGTCGATCTGAGCGCGGATCTGTTTGACGCGGCCTTCCAGGGCGGAGCGGGCACCGTCGCCGTCGACGATAGTGGTATTGTCTTTGTCGATGCTGATGCGTTTGGCCTTGCCCAGATCAGAGATGGCCAGGTTCTCCATTTTGATGCCCAGGTCTTCCGAGACGACCTGGCCTCCGGTCAGGACTGCGATATCTTCAAGCATGGCCTTGCGGCGATCCCCGAAACCGGGCGCCTTTACGGCGGCTACATTGAGGGTGCCTCGCAATTTGTTGACCACAAGGGTGGCCAATGCTTCGCCATCGACATCCTCGGCGATGATCATCAGAGGTTTGCCCATCTTGGCCACCTGCTCAAGAATCGGCAGAAGATCTTTCATGTTGCTGATCTTTTTCTCGTTGATCAGGATGTACGGATCTTCAAGAGAGACGACCATTTTTTCAGGATCGGTGACAAAGTAGGGGGAGAGATAACCGCGATCAAACTGCATGCCTTCGACCACGTCGAGGTAGGTCTCCATGGATTTGGCTTCCTCCACGGTGATGACGCCCTCTTTGCCGACTTTGTTCATGGCTTCGGCAATGATGTTACCTATGGTCGCATCATTGTTGGCGGAGATGGTACCGACCTGGGCGATTTCGCGCTGATCCTTGGTAGGCTTGCTCATCCGGTGCAGCTCTTTAACGGCAACACCGACGGCCTTGTCGATCCCGCGTTTGATGGCCATGGGGTTGATACCGGCGGCTACCAGCTTCTGACCTTCTTCGTAGATGGACCTTGCCAGTACCGTTGCCGTGGTCGTGCCATCGCCTGCCATATCGCTAGTTTTACTGGCCACTTCCTTAACCATCTGGGCGCCCATGTTCTCGAACTTGTCTTCAAGTTCGATCTCTTTAGCCACAGTGACACCGTCTTTGGTGACCGTAGGGGAACCCCATGATTTGTCGATGACGACGTTGCGGCCTTTGGGGCCTAGGGTGACGACCACTGCATCTGCGAGGGTCTGGACGCCCTTGAGCATCGATTCGCGTGCTTTCATGTCGTATTTAATCATTTTTGAAGCCATTTCATATCCTCCATTCATATGATCTTAATATTATTGATGTACTTATTCAACTATGCCCAGAACGTCGTCTTCGCGCATAATCATGTACTCGGTGCCCTCAATTTTGACTTCGGTACCGGAGTATTTGCCAAAAAGGATCCGATCACCTTTTTTGATTTCCATGGCGATGAGCTTGCCGTCATCGCCGCATTTACCCTTGCCCACGGCGACCACTTTACCTTCGGCGGGCTTCTCCTTGGCCGTGTCGGGGATAATGATTCCGCCTTTGGTCGTAGTTTCTTCCGCAACGCGTTGAACCAGAATTCGATCCTGCAATGGTCTAAGTTTCATTGTTCATGCTCTCCTTTTTATTTAATCATGGTATGTTAAAAATGAATCCATCATGGTCTTTTATATCACTTTTCGTATTTTTGATCCCTTCCGACGGAGTGCTGGAGAAGCGATTGTCACCTCCTTTCAAAACAGTGTGGGCTGTTAACATCTATATTATCGAGCTTATCGATATGTCGTGCGAGCACCACCCAAGGCCAGCTTGGCCGGCGTCGTCAATATGCGCACCGCTATTTATTGAGTATCGGATTTAGTACTCTTGGCTTCGGCCTTGGAATCATCGGGCCCGGTATCTGCCTTGGTTGCTTTGTCCGTCTTGTCTTCTTGTTTCTCTTGGTGTTTTTTTCCTGCGTAATCAGTTGCGTACCATCCGGTTCCCTTTAGGTGGAAAGCACTATGGGAGATGAGTTTGTGCAGTTTTCCTGAACAGTGCCTGCAATTGGTAAGCGACTTTTCTGAAAATCTTTGTAACACCTCTTCAACCTTGTCGCACTGTTCACATTGATATTCGTAGATCGGCATTTTCGTTTGTTCCTCCTATATTTATTTCTTGAATTTCACACCGATCAAAATTTCAGGATTAATATAGTGTGTCATATCGTCTTGTCAAGCCGCCTTGTGGGGATAAAATCGATGTGCATCTTTCAACGACTCCATCAGCGCCAATTATGATAAAATGCCAGCACATGCTCCATACCAGGCACGCCGATGGCGGCCACAACCTGATGGGTGAGAGTGTGTACCCGTCTCTCTTCAGCCAGCTTCTCATTCTGGCTGGCGTCGAAGTTCTGCAAGAATTTGCCGAAACGGACAATATGAATCAATTCATGGGCGATGATATAGAGGCTAAACGGCATTAAGGCCAGCTCCTTGCTCTGTTCTAAGGCCTTTAATATCGTGTGGTCCTGTAGGCAGATTTTATAAAAGTCGTAATATCCAGAGCCGAGGGTGGTACCCTTGCGTCGTCCCTGATAACGAACGATCTGCGCAAAGGGTTCATCGACGATCTCATCATGCTTCAGATTGACAAGTGTTTCGACGTCGTACTTTGGACGCAGCCACTCGTTGCGCGACATCTTGAAATAGTCGCTGACCAGCTCCTCGGCCATGGTAACGGCCTGTTTCACGGCTTGCAGTTGATCAGAGTTGAAGACCGACCGTTTAGAGTTGTTACACATTCCGGGGGGATTAGCACACAATCATAACGATATCAAATTCATGTACCAGCCCTTGAATATCGTTGGACAAAGATGCCGCCAGGGTGCTATGAAAGTTCTATGAAAATATCTTAGCAGATGATCGAAAGGAGGTGGGCCATTGGGTAGCGTAGTCAAAAAACGCAGAAAAAAAATGCGTAAACATAAACACCGCAAGCTGTTAGCTCGTACTCGCCACCAGCGCAGAAAGGGTAAATAGCGTGAATTTTACTTTCAGGCACATCCCAACTGCGAAGAAAATGGTCTTCGCAGGGCAGGGTACATTCACGTCCCTGGCATGGGATTGCATCCCCTGTCACCACTCACAGGCTGACGTAAATGCCGGCCCCACAGAGTGGCTGAACAAAAAAGCCCCCCTCCCGCAAGGGGAAGGGTAACTCTTCACAGCTATCGCATCCAACAAGCCCCCTTTTATATTAGGGGGCTGTCCCTACCTTTCAGGCGCATTTAAACGCCAATCAGGCAAAGATGGGAAAGCCCTTTATATGCGCTCAAGTCGTCTTAGTCCTGGGAATAGCCCTTCAAATATTTGAGCACGTCGGAGTCGGTCGACAATACCATCGAACTGGAGTTGCCCAGTGACGTGCGGTAGATTTCCAAAGTTTTGACGAAGGAGTAGAATTCCGGGTCCTTGCCAAAAGCTTCGGCATAGAGGCGGGTAGATTCGGCGTCGGCCTTGCCCTTGATCCCCTGGGCCGTACGATAGGCTTCGGATTTGATGCGTTTAAGGTCGAGCTCCTTATCACCCAATATCTTCTGGGCCTCACCCTTGCCTTCCGAACGAAATTTCTGGGCGATCTGTTTTCGCTCGGCGATCATGCGGTCATAAACCGATTTGCGAACTTCTTCCCGGTAGTTGATGCGTTTGATCTTGACGTCCACCAGCGCGATTCCGAAGCGGCCCAATTTTGCTTTGGCCTGATTGAGGATCATCTTGTCGATCTCGCCACGGCCGATACTGATCGTGTAGTTCGCCGTGTTCTTTTGCTGCGTCTCCTCTTCGAGGCCCGATTCTAAAGTGTCCAGGGTTCGGTTGCTGTTACGAACGGTCTCGATCAGGTGATTCGAAGTGATCAGGTTGCGTACCGCCGGGTCGATAATTTCATTCAATCTGCTCGTGGCCAGACGGGCGTCCATGCCTACCGTCTTGAAAAAAAGAACCGGATCCACAATTTTCCAACGGGCAAATGTATCCACATATATATAGGTTTTGTCCTTGGTGGGAATCTCACCGGGATCGCCGTCCCACTCTTGAAGATTTCGGGGATAGACGATCGCGCGTTCAATGACCGGGATCTTAAAATGGAGACCGGGTTCTGTAACGGTTCGGTTCACTTTGCTGAACTGGGTGATGACCACCTGCTGGGTTTCATCCACGGTATAGGCGCACATAAACACCGCCACGGCGATCAGCGCGAGAAGCGTGCCGACTATGATTTTAATATTCATTTTTCAACACCTTGTGATTTCCCTAGATTTAACAGGGGTAAAAGATTTTTTTGATTGGCGTCGACGATATACTTGGGACCCAGTTTGGGCCATAGATCCTTGATCGCTTCAAGGTAGAGCCGCCGCTTGGTCACGTCTTTGGCGTTTACATATTCCGAGTAGAGACCCAGAAAGCGGTCCGCATCACCCTTGGCCCGGTTAACGCGGTCCAGGGCATAACCTTCGGCGGCCTTTATGGTGCGCTCGGCTTCACCTCTGGCGGCCGGTATGGCCTTGTTGTAATCTTCCCGCGCCTGATAGATCAGCTTCTCTTTTTCCTGAACGGCCTGGTTCACCTCGTTGAACGAAGGTTGAACCGGTCCCGGAACATTGGTGCGTTTTAGCTCCACGTTGACCACCATCAGGCCGGTCTCGGCCTTGTCCAGCTCCTCCTGTAACACTTTTTCGGCATGGTTGGCGATTTCGCTGCGTTTGGAGATAACCTCGTTGATGCTGCGATCGCCCACCACAAGACGCATGCTGGCCTCGGCCAGGTCGCGCAACAGCCCCTTAAGATCTTTAACTTTAAACAGGTAGTCGTAAGGATCTTTGATGCGGTATTGTACGATCCACGGCACCAGGGCCACGTTCAGATCGCCGGTAAGCATCAGCGAGGTAGTACTGCCCGAGTCACTGGCCCTTGCAAATCGCTGGGGGTCTCGGGATTGCTCGGATTGAAAACCGAACTCCTCTTTTTCGACCTTCTCCTGTGAGACCTTGCTCACATATTCAATTCCAAAGGGCAGCTTAAAATTAAGACCCGGCGGGGAGATACGCACAAATTTACCGAAACGCTGGATGACGCCCACGGAGCCGGTCTCGATTGTGAAAACCGATGAATAGGCCAAAATCAGCCCCACGACTATTAAGACGATAAAGATGGTCCCACCCGGAATCTTCAGCCTCTTAAACTGCTTGATGATCTCATCCACTTGTGGTGGTGGGCCACCGCCTTGTTTTCGCTGCTGTTGGTTCAGCTTTTCCCAATCCCATGCCATAGTTAATCCACCTGTTTATTAAATTTTAAGGTAATTAAAAATCCTCACAATTTGTCGCATCGTAACTACTCAGCGTAATGGCAAAAAGCACAAAAAAGCACGAACTGCAACAATTCTATCTCGAACTGTAACTGCTCAGAGTGCTTTAGGTTCGGTCATTCAGGTCTTTTCATAATAGCATCGCTATATGGAAAGGCCTGAAGGGCCGAAGATGAAGTGCTCTGAGTAGTTACGTCGCATCTTTTATTTTATTGCGTCCGATCCGGGCCTGGGGTTATTATCAGATTAAGTTTAAGGATGGAAACAGAATTTATATCAGGCTTTGATCCCGATCTGGTGCCAGGCTCGAATTATCACTTTATGGTGTCAGCCGTTTTCCCTATAAAAATCAGAACTTTTTTAAACAGCGCTTACTCTAAGGCGACCTCCTCATGAAGTCAAGCAAAATCAAGTTGGTTACAGCGGTACAACGACGTTACTTGGTGGTTTGGCGACAATGGCATATTAGCTGCGCCGGACATACGCAATGAAATACAGACGCTTCAACTCCAAATCGTTTTCAGCCATCGGTGATGTGCTTGACACTCTTGTTCAAAAGCATCGCCCCAACACCAACCAGGCAATGGTTCGTATCTGGGAGTTGTGGGAGGGGACCGTGGGCAGCGACGTAGCGGCCAATGCTCGACCGGTGGCCTTCAAGGGAGATTTGCTGCTGGTCCACGTTTCCAACTCTACCTGGCTTCACCACTTGCGATATTTAGAACAGGATCTGATCCAGAAGGTCAATAGAGCCCTGGAAGGAGATTATATCAAACGCATAAAACTGAAAATTGGAACAATCTGACCTTGATATGCATAACCTGACTACGGACGATTTCCTGGATGGCCATATTAAAATTATCCAGGAGCGAGACGGTTATCGCTTCTCCCTGGATGCGGTTTTGCTCGCCTCCCTGCCTAGACCAAAGCCGGAGGAGACCCTGGTCGATCTGGGTACGGGGTGCGGTATTATTCCGCTGATATTAGCCTATCGTTATCCGTGGCTGCGGATCACAGCCGTGGAGATGCAGGCCCGACTGGCACGCCTGGCCCAAGTCAATGTGAACGCCAATCAGATGCAGACACGGATAGCCGTGCTCAAGCGCGATATGCGTTCCCTGACCGCAGACCATATCGGCCGCCCAGCGGATTGGATAGTCACCAATCCGCCTTATCACGCCCCTCACAGCGGGCGTATCAATCCCCATACCCAACGTGCGCTGGCCAGGCATGAGATCAGCCTCAATCTTGCTCAGTTGTTACAGACCACGCGAAGGTTGTTGCGCCCTGGCGGTCGTCTTGCCATCATCTACCCTTGCGAGCGGGCCATTGACCTGTTGAGTCAAATGCGCGCGGCCACTATCGAGCCCAAATGGATGCAATCCGTCCACCCCCATGAAGACGAGGCGGCCAAAATGATACTGGTTCGGGGCATACACGGCGGCAGACCGGGGATGGTAGTGGCGCCGCCCTTGGTGCTCTATTCGGCAAACGGTCAATATACGCCTCCTGTAAGGCGTTTCATGGCTCCTTAAAGCATGAACCCGGGAACCAGGAGCTTATACGGGGGCATTGACAGCGCACAGCAAAAAAGGCTATTGAACCAACCCTCGTCCTTGGAGGAACCTTCTTAGGAGAGGTTGCCGAGTGGCTGAAGGCCCCGCTCTCGAAAAGCGGTATCCCGTTTATCCGGGATCGTGGGTTCGAATCCCACCCTCTCCGCCACCCTTGAGGGCGATGAACCATTCAGGATTTTAGCAGTCCGTTGCGAGCGGTCCCTGAAAACGGAGAGATGTCCGAGCTGGTTGAAGGAGCACGACTGGAAATCGTGTGTGTCGTTTATAGCGGCACCGAGGGTTCGAATCCCTCTCTCTCCGCCATTGACTTTAAATGACCTTGCTCATGTCCTGGACGGGCCTTCAAAGGATCGAGCCTGATCGCGAGCGCACAGAGTAAAAACCAGGATCATGCATTGAATTGCTCCGCAAAGCACCTTAA
>CAZGPF010000047.1:0-8031 GCA_964527275.1 uncultured Desulfosarcinaceae bacterium | reverse complement strand
TTTGTAACTTTTCTATTAATATTATTCATAATTTTTACCTGGGGCTAACCTTGGTTAAACGCCCCTTGCGACTCTGCGCGGCCATCGGTCTGACCATCATGATCTGGACGGTCAGCGCCCTCTCATACTGGGTGTGGGCCCTGGGATGTCCGGGTATCAATCTTACCATCGTAGAGCTGACCAGTGTGTTGGTGGTGGTCTACTTTTTTATCGCCCTGCCCTCGGTACCCGTTTTCTGGGGGCTGTGGGAGGCGGCCGGCGTCTTCGGACGGACCCTCTTCGGAATCGCCCAAAGGGAGGCCCTCGGTTTTACGCTGATAAATCATGTAGTCCAGATTTTTCCCGTAATCTGTGCCGGCCTGATATCCGCGCTGCTTACCAGCGTAGACTTCTGGCGAATCTCCCGTAGTGGGCAACCCGCCGATCTCCGAAGCGCATCCTTCAAAGGAGCTTTAATATGAGCCGCCTTGATATCGTTACCTTTCCAAGCAAGGTCTTGAGCAAGCCCACCCAGGCGGTTACCGATATCGACGACGGGTTACGGGCTTTGATCGAGGATATGGCTGCCACCATGTACGCGGCACCGGGTGTCGGGCTGGCGGCCATCCAGGTGGGCGTGGACAAGAGCTTGCTGGTCTATGACATCACTGCCGACGAAGATGACCGCCAGCTGCATGCGCTGATCAACCCCAAGATTATCTCCCGTGAAGGCGAGGTTCTATCTGAAAACGAGGGCTGCCTGAGCGTTCCCGATTTTCGCGCCGACGTCAAACGCGCCGCCACGATTTTGGTGGAGGCAGTGGATCGCGAGGGCAATCCCCAACGCATCGAAGCCCAGGGCCTGCTGGCCATCGTGCTGCAGCATGAGATCGATCATCTGAACGGCACCCTCTTTATTGACCATTTAAGTTCGCTTAAACGCCAGATGTACACGCGGCACATCAAAAAAGTGTTGAAACGCAAATAGATAACAGCGCCGATTTTCGATGTCAGCGCAAGCAGGGGCGACGCGCCGCCCAGAAACCTGAAGTGCGCCGCTGGCACAGGAGAATGCGATCCGCTTGGAAACACCGCCGACCATAGTCTATTTGGGCACGTCGGACTTTGCCGTTCCCACCCTGATGGCCCTTGATAAGTCACGGTTTGACTTGAAGCTGGTGATCACCCAGCCCGACCGCCCCAAGGGTCGCGGACGCCGCCTTGCGCCCTCGCCGGTGAAAAATGTGGCTCTGCAAAAAGGCTATACTATTGTCCAGCCCGGCAGTGTGCGCGAAGAAGATTTCATCTCTATGCTTAAAGCAGTTGGGCCTGACTTTCTGGTGGTTGCGGCCTTCGGGCAGATCCTGCCCTCCCGCCTGCTGAAAATCCCAAAATATGGCGCCATAAATGTCCATGGCTCGCTACTGCCTAGATACCGCGGTCCCGCTCCCGTTCAGTGGGCCATCATGCGCGGCGAGACCAAAACCGGCGTCAGCACCATATTGATGGACCACGGTGTAGACACCGGTGACCTATTCCTCAGCGACGCAACCCCCATATCAGACGAGGATACCGCCGCAACTCTCCACGACCGGCTGGCGGGCATGGGGGCGGCCCTGTTGGTCAAGACCATCGACGGAATCATTGATGGATCGGTCTTGCCGCGCGCCCAGAATCATAAGCATGCCACCTACGCCCCGATGCTGACAAAGGAGAACGGCCGCATCCAGTGGCGCCATTCGGCCCGCATGATCGATGCACGCATACGCGCCTTGACGCCCTGGCCGGGCGCATTTTGCAGCCTTCGAGGCCGGCGCTACAAAATTCACAAGGCAGTGCCCATCCTAAGCCCCCAGGGTTCCAGGGCGGGGACTGTGATACCCGGTTTCCCGGATGAATTGCGGGTCGCCACGGGTGACGGAGCCCTTGCGATCATCGAGATCCAGGAGGCCTCGGGAAAGCGCATGCCCATCAGATCATACTTGCACGGCCACCCCATCAGCCCTGGCGAGATCTTTGAATAGACCCGGCATCCAGGCGCGTGAAATCGCCGTCAGCTCGCTCGACCAGGTTCGTGTCGGCGATGCAACGCTAGATCGTGTGATTGCAGCGGCGCAATCGCGTATCGATCCTTTAAGCCGGCCCGACCGCGCCCTGGTGCATGCCCTGGTTTATGGGGTATTGCGCTGGCAGGGGCGTCTCGACTGGGTCATAGATCATCTGACTTCCGGGTCTTCAAGCAAGATGGACCCCCTGGTGCGTATCATTCTGCGCCTGGGGGTCTATCAGATTCAGTATCTGGATCGCATTCCTACCTCCGCTGCAGTCAACACCAGCGTGGAACTGACCAGGCTGTGCCGTAAAAAATGGGCCGCCGGATTCGTCAACGCCATGTTGCGGGGCCTGGTCAGGCGCGCGGATCAAATCCCCTGGCCCGCTCGTGAGGGTGATGGGCAACTGTACCTTGCCATCCGTCATGCCTTTCCAACCTGGTTGATAGCGCGATGGATGCGACGGTGGGGTTTTGATGCCACCGCGCGTCTGTGCCAGGCGATCAATGCGATCCCTGCCATTACGCTCAGAACCAACAGCCTGAAAATTTCGCGCTCCGCATTGATGCGGCAAATCGATGCTGAGGCCAAGGGCGCGCAAGCGGCAGTCCATACGCCCGAAGGCATCCATCTTACCGGCCTGCAACGCCCACTGGCTTATTGGCCGGCCTATAAAAGCGGTTTTTTTCAAGTGCAGGCCGAAGCCGCCCAGCTGGTCGGTCACTTAACGGCGCCCCGGCCGGGACAACGGGTTTGGGATGCCTGCGCCGGCCTGGGAACCAAGACGGCTCATTTGGCCCAATTGATGGGCAACCGGGGAGAGATAGTGGCCACGGACGTGCGCACCGATAAGCTACACGCTTTGAGACTGGAGATGGCCCGGTTGAGCATCGACATCGTCAAAACCGAACGCGTCGATCTCACCAACCCCTCTCCGAAATTCAAGCCTCAGAAATTTGACCGCATCCTGGTGGATGCGCCCTGCTCCGGCCTGGGCGTATTGCAGCGCAACCCGGACGGCAAGTGGCGCGTCAAAGAAAAGCATCTCCACCGCAACCACCATCGACAACTGGCCCTGCTGTCGATGGCTGCAGAGCATCTTGCACCCGACGGGATTCTAGTCTACGCCGTATGCAGCCTGGAACCCGAAGAGGGTGAAAACGTTGTGACTTGCTTTTTGCAAAAGTACCGCGAATTTGGTATATACCACGCCGAAAAGCAGGCGGCGCTAAAGATCGGAAAACTGCTTGTAACTTCGGAGGGTTGCCTAAAGACCAGGCCCTATCCGCACGGGATGGATGGATTCTTCGCGGCTGCCTTCAGACGCATAAACCAACAGACATAGAATTGATATATGGCGCAACATGCCGGTTTATGACTATTCAGCGCTCGATGCCAAGGGCAAAACCGTCACCGGGATCATAGAGGCCGACGGCGCCGTGGCGGCGCGCCAAAAAATCAGGTCAAGGGACCACTTTCCGGTGAGTCTCAAGGAGGTCGCGGATGGCGCAGCCGCCGGAGAACGCCGCTTTTTTTCCGTGGCCCGGCACTTTGCCCGCGTCCGGCCGGCGGAAGTCGCGGTCATGACCCGCCAGTTGGCCACCCTCATTGGGGCCGGGTTTCCCCTGGTGCCGGCCATGGGAGCGCTCACAGAGCAATTCTCCAATCCGGGTCTCAAGAAGACGGTGGCCAAGATAAAAACCGCCGTGATAGAGGGCAGCAGCTTCGCCGACGCGCTGGCCAACTTTCCAGCTGTTTTCTCAGGCGTCTATATCAACATGGTCCGGGCGGGTGAGACCTCCGGCACCCTGGAGATCGTCCTCAACAGGCTGGCCGACATCACCGAAAAGCAAGAGGAGCTGAAAAATCGAGTGGTTACCGCCATGATCTACCCGCTGATCATCATCCTGGTGGCAGTCGTGATCATGAGCTTTCTCTTCATCTACGTGATCCCCAACATCACATCGATCTTCAAGGATATGAGCCAGGCCCTGCCGTGGCCCACCCAACTGCTCATCAGCGCCAGCGAATTTTTCAAAGCTTACTGGTGGGTGCTTGCGTTGCTCGTCGTCGCAATTATCGTGGGTACGCGCCGCCTAAGAAAGAGCGTCAAGGGGCGCTACTGGATGGACAAGAAGATGCTCAGACTGCCCTGGACCGGATCATTAACCACCAAACTGGCTGCCGCGAGGTTGGCGCGTACCCTGGGTTCGCTGCTAGACAACGGCGTCTCCATGTTGCCGGCCATGCAGATCGTAAAAAATGTGGTGGGCAATGCGCGCATAGCCCAGGTCGTGGAAACGGCCTCCGTGGAGGTCGGCAAGGGACAGGCCCTGGGCGACTCCCTGGAGGCGGGCAAGGTGCTGCCCCCCATCGCCATACAGATGATTCAGGTGGGCGAGCAGAGCGGCGATCTTGAACAGATGCTCAACAAGGTGGCCGAAATGTTTGAAAAAGAGGTCGAAACCACTGTAATGCGCCTGACCGCCATGCTCGAACCGATCATGGTGTTGATCATGGCCGTTATGGTGCTATTCATTATCTTGTCGATTTTTTTACCAATCCTGGAAATGCGGACATTGGTATATTAATAACGGAGGATCAATGTATAAGCTGATAAAAAAACAACTCAAATCGAGACGGGGTTTCACCCTGATCGAACTGTTAGTCGTCATCCTTATCCTGGGACTGCTGGCCGGTATTGTCGGGCCGCGCCTCTTTGGCCATACCGATGAGGTCAAGCAGACTAAAGCCAGGGTGCAGATCGAAAACTTCAACTCGGCCCTCATGATGTATAGGATCGATAATGGCCGCTACCCCTCCAGCGAGCAGGGCCTGGAGGCCCTGGTGGTCCAGCCCCAGAGCGGCGACTTGCCGCAAAAATGGAAAAAGGGCGGCTACCTGGCAAAGAAACAAGTCCCCAAGGATCCTTGGGGCCATGACTATATCTATCTCAGTCCGGGAATGCACGACGACTTCGATATCAGCTCCTACGGCGATGACGGCGCGCCCGGAGGAGAGGACGAGGATAAGGACATAAACAGCTGGGAAATCGTGGAGTAGCTATTTTCCGCTGTTGGAGAATCAGATAATGCTCCCGCCCGCATCCGAACCCAAAGGCATAGACAACGGCTTCACGCTGGTCGAGCTGATGATGGTCATGTTGTTGATCACCATAGTTCTGGCGGTAGCCATGCCCAGATTCGAGGGCGGAGTCTTCGAAGACCCGACCAATAAGCTCTCCCGCTGGATGATCAGCAACGTCCGCACCCTGCGTTCCCAGGCTGTGCAGCAACAGACAATCAAAACCCTGGTGGTGGATCTGGACAACCACAAGCTGTGGGTCGCCAGTGACGATATGGACCCGGAAGCCACCGGCGCTCCGGGGCCAAAGGCACTCGTCCTGCCCGACGACATACGGATCGTCGATCTCCAATTCCCGGCCAGCGAAAGCATTACCAGCGGCACGGCCCAAATAAACTTCTACCCGGCCGGCTTTTCCGACCATGCGCTGCTGCACCTCGAAAACGATGCCGCCGAGCGCTTCTGCTACCATGTACAACCGCTGCTGCCCAAGGTGAAATTCATCCAGGGGTGGATCGACTTCTAATGTCCCTGATGCCCGCTCCCATACGCTCCGCCAAAGGCGTTGGCGGCTTTACCCTGCTGGAGGTGCTGGTGGCGCTGGCTGTGTTGGCCATTGCGCTGACCAGCATCTATCGCCTGCAGACACAGACCATGCTGATGAATGGCAGCGCCCGTTTTTACAGCCTGGCCCCCAAACTGGCCCAGGCACGGCTGGCCGAAGTGGAACGCATGCCGTTTGACCAGATCACCGACGGCTCGGGTGATTATGGCGACGATCATCCCGGTTACACATGGGAGCTCTTGATCGAAGATCTGCCCACGGACCTGATTAACACTCCAAAATATCACCTGGTGCGCCTTAGCGTCACGGTCTCTGAAAATGACGAAAATGAATACCGCTTGGATACTTATCGGTTTCTATATGCAGAATAAGGAGAGCTAGGACGATTTGCGCACTATAAGCACCAACGTTAATTGCAGGCCGGGATGGGGCCATCTTTTTTTCGTTAAACGCTATGCCGCCTGTCGGCGGGGGTTTACCCTCATCGAGATATTGCTGGCCATATCTATCCTGGCAATCGTGGTCTCCATGGTAATGGTCTCCTTTGACAATATATTTTCAAACGCCGATCATATTAACATCGGCAGCGATATTTTGGCACTCGGCAACAACGCCCTGGATCGCATCACCATGGACCTGAATGCCTTATATGTCATGGCCTATCCACGCTATACCCCGCCGGACTTTGATGATGATCCCGATATCTATCGCCTGGTTGGCCAAACGCGCAATCTTGCCGGCGAAGTGTTTGGCTGGCTGCGTTTCACCTCCCTGGCCCATCTGCCGTTCAACCAGATGGTCAGCGAAGGCATTGCCGAAATCGTCTACTATGTCGAGCAGACGGAAGAGGGCCAATTCATCCTGCGACGGTCGGACACGCTTTTCCCCTATCCAGAGGAGTTCGAAGAGAGTCCCGACGACCCAGTGGTTTGCGAACAGGTGCGGGAATTCAGGCTGACTTTCTACGATCAAGAGGGAGACGAACTGGAAGAGTGGGATACCGAAGAGTACGACCTGGAATTCGGCACGCCACGCGCCATCGGCATAAAATTGACCATCGGTGACGAAGAGTCGAGCTTCGTTTTTTCCACCCAGGTGGCCCTGCCGGTCCATCGCTACAGACCGATCAAGAGATAACGCCATGAAGGTGTGCGCCCCATCGCTATACAACAGCCACCGTTTTTTCGGACGGGTCGTGGCCTCCGATTCGGGCATGGCCGTGGTGGTGGCCCTGGCCGTGGTAGTGATCCTGGTAACTGCGGCGCTGGAACTGCACCTCAACCAGCGCGCCAACCTGCTGAATGCTGCGGCCATGCGAGACCGGCAGACCCTTCACCAGATGGCAACCTCGGGCGTCCATCTGGGCATGGCCGTATTGATCAAGGATCGTATCGAGTCGCAGGCCGACTCCTTGCAGGAAGATTGGGCCGACGAAGATACCATGGCCACCCTGGTGGAGCAGATCCCTTTTGATCAGGGCAGCCTGACGGTCAAGATAATCGATGAGCTGGGTAAAATCCAGATTAACGCCTTGGTCCAGTATCCCGAAGGTGTGACTTTCAACGTCAAACAAAAAACCCATATCTGGGATCGATTTGCCGAGGACATGGTGACGGTGATCGACCTGCTCAACCTGAGCGGCGCAGACTTAGAAAAGACCGACCCCGATATGATCATAGATTCGATCAAAGACTGGCTCGACTCGGATGAGGAGATCATTACCGGTCTCAATGGCGCCGAATCAGACTACTACGAGGAGCTCGATCCGCCTTACGCTTGTAAAAATGGGCCTTTCGACCATCTTTCGGAGGTGCGTCTCGTAAGAGGGATCACGCCGCAAATATTCAACGGCTTCGGCGGCGCGGCCGGCCTACGCCAGTATATTACCGTATATGGTGAGATCGAAACCCAGGACCAGGGGTTCAGTTTTCCGGGTAAGATCAATATCAACACGGCCGAGCTGCCCGTGCTGTCCGTATTGTTGCCGTCGGAGAGCGAGGATATTGCCGAACGGCTGATTGAGCATCGCGAAGCGGTCAGCGGAACACGGTATACTAACGATCTGACGAACAAGAGCTGGTACCGAAACATTCCCGGCGCTGCGGACATTACCATCGATCCCGCACTCTTCTCTGTTTCCAGCTATCTCTTTCGTATCGTGGCCACGGCCCGGCTCAACGATGCCAAGTCCGTGGCCACGGCAGTGGTCAGACGGGAAAGGCAATCCAACACCACGCCGTGGCGATGTAAAGTCTTGAGTTGGAAGGCAGAATAACATATGCTCGCACGCTTGAAAGAGTGTAACTACTCAGCGTAATGGCAAAAAGCACAAAAAAGCACGAACTGCAACAA
>CAZGPF010000046.1:0-8149 GCA_964527275.1 uncultured Desulfosarcinaceae bacterium | reverse complement strand
TGGGATGAAAATTATGGTGGCATTTTTTCATGATGGCGGCCCGGTTATGTATCCTCTGGCGCTCTGTTCGCTGATATCGCTTACCATTATTATTGAACGGCTTCTCTTCTGGATCAGGGTCGGTATGGAACGCAATCAGGGGCTTGTGGATGAGGTCCTGAAACTCAGCCGGAGAGGTGATTGGGATGGTGTGCGGGAGATTGCCGCAGGTTCCAATAACTATGTGATCCGGGTTCTGGTTTCCGGGATTCTGCACCGCGAATACTCCATGGGCAAGGCCATGGAGGCCAGTGCGGCAGATGAGATAAGCCGTATGCGGCGCTTTATGGTTGGCCTGGATACCATCATTACCATTGCTCCCTTGTTGGGGATATTGGGGACCGTGCTTGGCATCATCACCTCTTTTGATGTGCTGGGTAATACTGGGATTGAAAATCCCAGGGCCGTAACCGGTGGCATTGCCCAGGCTCTGATAACCACGGCAACCGGCCTTTGCATCTCGATTGTTACTGTTTTCCCGTACAACTATTTTAATTCACGGATCAACAGGGCGGCTAAAATTATGGAAAAATATGCCACCAGTTTTGAGATCGTTTACCAGCAGATAGTAGGGGCCTCTTCAGGGGAAGCTGCGGAATGAAGATCAAGATCGAGGCCACAAACCGGGCGCGGATCGAGGTCCTGCCGCTGATCGATGTTGTGTTTTTGCTATTGGTGGTCTTCATCTACACCATGCTCTCCATGGCAGTTTACAGGGGATTGCCGGTATCGCTGCCCAAATCGACGTCGGTGACGCCGGAAACAGAGTTGACGCTGGCTATTGTCATTCAAGAGGATCACTCTCTTTTCGTGGATCAAGCCCCGGTCGCGCTGGATGATCTAAGAGATGTTTTAATCCGCAAATCGAGGGCCCAAACGATAAAAGGGGCGCTTGTATTTGCCGATAAAAGAGTCTCTTTCCAGGCGCTTTTTAATGTGCTGGACAAAATTAAGGATGCCGGGATTTCAAATATATCTTTGCAGGCCGAGGAAGAAGAGTAGATGAAGAGACTGTTGGTAGCATTCGTGATCGCGCTGGGCATGCATGCCGGCATGCTGCTGATTACGGTGAAGTCTCAACAACTTGACGACGCCCAGCCAAAGCCGACGACTATCAGGATCAGTATGCTGAAAAAAAAGGTCCTCCCGGCGAGGGCAGGGCAACCTGAACCGAAACAGAAAATTGCGGTCGAACAGGTAGCACCGATTGCCAAAAAGGTTAGCCCCCAAGTGGTTCCCAGGTCAAAGGTCGTCAGGGAAATTATAAAAACGCCCAAAATAGCGGCAAAGCAGATTGAAGAAAGTGCCGTGGCAGGGCCGCCCCCAATTTCCCAAACCTCCCCGCCCGGTGACAATACTTTAACCCCTGTTTCTCACACCGAGGCCATCCCGAAATATAGAACCAACCCCAAACCGGTCTATCCGGCGCTAGCCAAAAAAAGAGGCTACGAAGGAGAGGTCGAGTTGTTAGTGGTGGTGTCTGAAACAGGGCGGGTCGATAAGGTTGAGATTTTAAAAGGCAGCGGTTACGCGATTCTGGACAGGGCAGCGCAAAGAGCGGTAAAATATTGGCGCTTTTTTCCGGCTACCAGGGGTGGGAGCCCTGTTGAAATGGCGGTAAGAGTGCCTGTTCGCTTCCGGCTTGAAAAGGGCTGAGATGTTTTAGAGGTTGAAAACCAGCAGCAATAAGAAGACCACTCCGAAAATGGATATGGCTGCACCGGAGAGCAGGCCCATGGCTGCTTCAACCCGCTGTGCGTTTTCTTCTGCAACCATACCTAACACACCTATTTTCCCCATCAACATGGCTATCGCTACAAGAGAGATGGTCACAGCCATGCCTGCTGAAATGCTCGCCGCCAGCAGCAGTCCAAGCATCATGGCGTCCAGGGAGATGCAAAACAGTATTACCATAACCACGGCGTGGCAAGGCACCAACCCGACTGTCGCCGCCCAGACCAGCACGCCCTTGCCCCCCTCCATGCCGGAACGTCTGCGCATACTTGCCATCACTGGATTGGCATAAGCGTAGCCATGTTTGATGGCGATATCCAGCCCCAGAAGGGTGATCAGGCTGTAGCTTACGATTTGTGTTGTGGTTGTTGCCGATGCAAGTGTTTGACTGGCGATGCTATGAATTATGTAGTGCAAACCGACTACTCCCGCGGCGCCTGATAAGGTGTGGATGAGGGCAAAACAGAGGCCAAAGAGCAGGCCGTCGGCTATCGTGGCTCGATGGGATAGGATGTATGAGGTGGCAACCAGCTTGCCATGGCCGGGTCCGGCCGCGTGAATCAGGCCATACAAAAAGGCGAGCCCCATGAGAACGATAAATGGCTGAACACTTCTTGCGTCCTGCGATTCCCGGATGAGGTCCGCTATTTTTTGTTTCAGCTTCTGCTGATAGAGAACGATTTTGGCAAAATAGCGGTTCTTGTAATCAGATTGTTGCGCGGGTGCTTCGCTCCGGGTTTCAGGTGTTAAAGTAAATGGATCTTGAGCCCACGCGGGGCCGATCCAGGGTCCTATGAGTCCCAGGAAAACTGCGAATAAGATAAGACGCTTCATGATTTTTTCCGTAACTCCCTAAAGAGGGCTATTGGATGGATCGTGTCGAAATATATTTTCGTCTCCGGTTCTTCCTTCAGGCTCGTTTTCATATCCAAGTCATGGGCTCGCGTATTTGTCCCCTTTCAACTTCTCTTTGCCGAAGTACCATCAAAAATACCAGGTCAGCCACAAAAAGGCGCTCTCCGTAGCCGCCACGCGGATGGTGGTGTCGGAAAGGGTGGTATTAAAACCGCCGTATTCCGTGTTGTCACCCGCCCAATGGAATCTGCCGCCGGCGATTAATTGCAGGTTGGTGGCCGCATCCCAGGTCAATTGAAGCTGGATGAGGGCCGACGGGTCGTCGAGGTTGACGATCAAGGTGGTGGATGGCTGTATCAGGGGGTGGGCCTCGTACTGCATCAGGCAGCCGAGATAGTTGTGGCCCAAGGTGAAGAGCTCTCCACGCTCCAGGCGCACCACCAGTACGGGATCGGTCAGGGCCGTCTCATAGTCGTCCGGCTGGCCCAGGCCGTTGTAGTAGTACTCCAGCAGGCCGTAGACATTTTTGCCGCCCAGTTGCCAGGCAAAGTCAGAGTTGACCACGATCTGTAGGAAGTCAGCGCGCGTATCGTCAGTATGCAGCCGGGTGTAGAGGGCATCGGCCCGCCAGGTGGCCGCGCTTAGGTAACCGTTAGCTCCGATCCCCAGCAGGTGATCTTCGAAATGTCGGGCCGCCATGAGATCGAGGTCCAGACCCGCGGCAGTTGTGTGCCATTTGGTTGCCCATGAAGCCTCGGCGTCATCCACCTCCCCTGTTGCGGGGTCGCGCCGGGGCACATGCAGCAACTGAAGCTCATCCTGGTCCAGGGGTAGTTGCAGGTGGAGCATATCATCACCGACCTTGTAGTCGCGCAGCACGCTTGTAGGCGCAAAGGGATTGAACAGATCCATGGGATTGAAGATCATGCCGTTGCCCCAGGTCAGGGCCTGGCGTCCCAGGCGTATCGTGCCCCAACCGGCGGCATGGGTGATGTTGAGGCGGTCGAGGCGGTGGTAAACCACGCGGTCGTCGTTTTCGTCGATGACGCGCGTCAGGCTCATCAGCCGGCGTTGATCGTCGATGGTGTCAGTGCCCACTAAGAGCTCTGCGGCAGCAGGTGTCAGCAGCTGGCGCAGCGCACTGTTTTGACTCACCGTATCGCCCTGCAGGGCCACCAGCTCATAATGAATTTCAAGACTCCAGGCTTCGCCGGCGAAGGTCTCGCTTTTCAGGCGCGTCTCGCCCTGGAAGTCATCCAACGGCCCGCCGCCTTCAACCAACTGGTAAATCGATTGACGGTCCTGCCAGGAGCGTGTGCCAACGGCGCGAAGGTAGCCACCCCACTGGGTTTCGATGGCCGGCGCGGCGGCAATGCTATTTATCGGGGGCCAGGCAAGTGGGAATAGGCATACAAAAAAGAAGAGAGCACAACGGCTGGCCGCAAGAAGATTCGAACGTTTGAGTAATCTTCCCGTAACTATACCCATCACTCCGCCTTGATCTGGTCGTCGGCTATGCGTCCATCACGGATGGTGACTACCCGCCGGGCATAGGCCATTACCATGGGGTCGTGGGTGGAGAAGATAAAGGTGACCCCGCGTTCCTGGTTCATGCGGGTCATCAGTCGCAGTAGCCCTTCGCCGGTTTTGGAATCGAGGTTGGCCGTGGGTTCGTCGGCCAGGACTAAGGAGGGGTCGGAGACGATGGCCCGGGCCACGGCCACCCGCTGCTGCTGGCCGCCAGAGAGTTCCGCCGGGCGGCGATGGTACTCCTCCGTCAGGCCCACTTCATCCAGGATACGACGGGCCCGGTCGCGGCGCACGTCCGTTGCCACGCCTTGCAGCATCATCACGTACTCCACGTTCTCCAGGGCCGACAGCACGGGAATCAGGTTGTAGGCCTGGAAGACAAATCCGATGTGGTGCAGCCGCAGTTCAGCCATGCGGGACTCTTTCAGCTCGGCGTATTGATTGCCGTTGACCACGATGCGGCCCTTGTCCGGCCTATCCAGGCCGCCGATAAGATTGAGCATGGTGGTTTTGCCCGACCCCGAGGGCCCGGCCAGGGCTACCAGGTCGCCGGCTTCGACCTTCAGGTCGATGTCGCGCAGGGCGGTGACTTCCACCTTGCCCTGTTTGTAGGTCCTGGTCAGACCGAGGCATTCGACGATAGACATGGGGGGCTACCTCCGTTTCAGGTGCGGGTCATGGCCTCAACCGGTGTGAACCGCGCGGCCTTGATGGCCGGGTAGAGGCTCACCAGCAGGCCCAGGATCAGGATCACCACATTGGCGCCGACAAGGTCCTTGACCAGTACCTGCGGGAAGATGATGCGCGACATGCCGGAATAGGCCACGCCTTCGGCCAGGGCCGACAGGTCGATACCACGGTACGATAGCAGCCAGCAGCTGAACAGGCCCAGCAGGCTGCCCAGGAGCATGCCGCCCGTTAAGATTATGCTCGACTCGGTCAATATGCCACCCACGATTCGCCTGGGACGCATGCCCAGGGCTTTGAGCAGCCCGAATTCACGCATGCGTTCAAATACCGCCATCAGAGTGGTGTTGACGATGCCGAATGCCATGGCCACGAATACCATCAGAAACCAGATCAGGATGAAGGTGTCGTAGAGTTCTAGTATCGCCGTGATCATGGAGAGGATCTGCTTCCAGCTGCGTACCGTAAGATCGTCATTGGCCAGTTGGGCGGTCAAGGTCTCGGCCATGGGTCCGGCCGGGACATGGTCGGGCAGCAGCACAGCCACTTCGGAAATAGTTGCTCCCATGCGGAGCATCTCCTGTGCTGCGGAGCGATGGACGAAGACAAACACTTTTTCCGTCAATTCCATCTCCGCCTGGAAGATGCCACGGATACGGAATGCCCGGGAAGCGATATCACCATTTGTATCCTGGGACATCAGGATCAGCTTGCGACCGATGCGGGTTTCGAACCGTTCCGCAAGGCTCTGGCCAATTAAAATACCGGACTTGTCGTCGGACTGTAGATATTCGCCCTGGGTGACGCCGGTGCCGATAAACGACAGGCGGGCCTCCTTGGGCGGCTCGATTCCCACCAGGATTACGCCCGCGTTGTGGCGGGCATTGTTGGCCACGGCGCTGACCCGCACGCGCGAACTCCAGTGGCTCTGCTCTGGAAGGTGTCGCAGCAGGGTTGCTTCCAGCAGATCGGGCCGGGCGATGCGGTAGTCCACCACTGGATCGTCGGGGTAGAGGTGTTGGTGGATCTGAATATGTCCGGTGAGGGTTGCGATGTTGTTTTTTACGATGCCATCCGCCGTGCCGCGCATCAGGGCCGCCGTGAAGACCATGCTCCAGACGCCGATGACCACCGCCGTGAGGATCACCATGGTGCGGCGGGGATTACGCCACACGTTGCGCCATGCCAACTGAAGGTCCATTTTGCTCCTCGTCAGGTATAATTGATGGCCTCCACCGGTCGCAGGCGGAGGATTTTCAAGGCCGGGTAGAGGGCCGTCAGCATGGTGATGACCAAGACTACCAGCGGGCCGGCGAAAACCGATACGAGGGTCATGCGCGGGTAGAGCTGGCTGGGGATACCATACTGGCGCAGTATCTCCGAAGAGCCGGCCATATCGATGCCGTGAATCTGAAAATACCAGGTGATCAGGCAGCCCAGCAAGATGCCGACGGCTACCCCCACCAGTGTCATGCCCGCCGACTCGATCAGCACCAGCCGGGTTAGGCGTCCGGGTTTGGTGCCCACTGCCATCATCACCCCGAACTCATGGATGCGCTCCAGGATGGCCATCAGGAAGGTGTTGAGGATGCTGAAGGCCACCACCATGATCAGAATCAGGTAGGAGATGGCCCCGCTGACCAGATCCATCTGGATGGCCTGGCGCAGTCCGGGCAGCAACTCTTCCCAGTCCAGGGCCGTGAGTGTTCTCTCTTGGCCCAGCCCGTTCAATTCGCGTTGCAGCGAACGCTTGATAGCCGGTACGTTCTCCAGAGCCTTTCCCAGGATCACGATCTCATGCACGGCTTTTTGCATTTCAAAGACCTCTTGAAATTCGTCCAGGGGGATGTGGATGGCATTGCGGTCAAATTCATCACTGCCCGAATCGAATATCCCCCGGACGCGAACCACGGTAGCGGCCACCGACCCATCGCGGCCCTGGCCCAGGATGGTTATCTCATCGCCGATATCAACCTTTAGATTGCGCGCCAGCAGACCTCCCATCAAGGCGCTGCCCAGGCCGCTCTCACGGGGGTCAGCGGAAAAATAGCTGCCTTGGCGCACGATATGACCGAGGGTGGAGACCTCGGCCTCGCGCTTGGGCTCCACGCCGACGATCATGACGCCATAGGAGCGTTTTTCGGAGGAGACCAGGGCAAAGGCGCGGGCGCGGCTAGTGTAGGCGCTTACCAGGGGGGTGCGGTCGAGGATGCGGGTCAGCGGTTGGGGATCATCGATCACCAGGCGCATTTTTTTCTCGTCCTGATATCCCCTGGCCTGGATTTGCAAATGGCCGGTATTGATCTTCACCGACGAGTTGATCATGGTGGCGTAGCTGCCGAACTGGAACGAGAGCATGAAGATCAGCAGGACGCAGGCAAAGGCGATGGCCAGCACGGTCAAGATAGTGCGTCGGGGATTGCGCCAGATATTGCGCCAGGCCATCTTCACATCGATTAACATCGAGCTACCTCCGGGTCGGGGATTTTAACCGGTTGATGGTAAAGGTGCTGTCCGGCAAATCGTCCAGGAAAGCCAGCTCGTGGTAGATTAGCAGGGTGTACTGATCGGGCTGATCGGTCTCGGCCATCTTCCACTGTTTGGGAAACATGCGGTCTCCCAACAGCTGTATTTCGCTGGCGGTCATGAGCTTGACAGGCAGCAGATCTTCATCGAACAACTCCTGCGAGAGCATCACCCAGTCGTCCCGTATTTTGGTCACTTGCATGCCCCATATCACCGGCGCTTCGGGTTTGGGTATCGATTTGATCACATAGACCGTGTGGCCTGCATGGGTTTCCGTGCCGCGGAGGGTGTGGACATAGTCGTTTATGATGCTGTCGCTTTTAGCCAGGTCGTTGTTGGAAAAATCGGAGCCCATCCACGCTTGGGCCATCAGGGACGGCGGCAGCTTGATCACGCGGTTGACCTTGGGGTTGTAGGTCCACATGTGGCGTCCCTTTTTCAGGGTGGCGTTGCCCCTGTCTTTTGCCGGCGCCGTTATGCGGATCAGGCTGTGGTCGGTACCCTTGGTCCAACCTTCCATCTGCATACGACGCTCCCAGGTGGGGCGGTGGATCACCATCTCGATGGTCGCCCGGGAGGCCTTGCCGCGGAAGTATTCGAAGCCGGCCGCGATGATCTCATCGGCGGTCATGGACCAGGCCGTGTCAAGGGGCAAGATGGCTATCAGCATCACGATGGCGAGTATGGATTGTGCTAACTTCATCGCTCCTCCTTACTATTGTGACCCGCAGGTCGAAAAAGTTGTAACCTCTGCCTGCCATACTATCAAGGTTAAAAT
>CAZGPF010000045.1:0-8212 GCA_964527275.1 uncultured Desulfosarcinaceae bacterium | reverse complement strand
CATCGCTATATGGAAAGGCCTGAAGGGCCGAAGATGAAGTGCTCTGAGTAGTTACATTCTGGTTAACCTCGGAAATGACCGCTAATAGTCTCAATCCCCTCTTCTGGCAAAGGTCAGGCAGGTTAATGAATGCCAGCGTGTAAACGATATCTGGATTTAAGAACTCCGTATAGCCACACCTTGCGTCTGCGATTACCAGGATGAGTAATTGTCGTTTTCATAAACTTGCATAGTCTCTTTCAACGCCTGTTTCACCAGCGACTCGGAAACGGGTATCATGGATTCCATGCGGTGGTCAAGGTTACGCCGCATCCAGTCAGTTAGTGCAACATCATTTTTGTAATTTCGGTTTAGCACTGAATAGACAGAGGCCAGGGCTATGGATCTTCGGTCCAGATATAATTTAACGCCGCACTTGAAAAGGAAGACCTCAGACAGATCAGGGTGCATGATATCAAGCACACTTATGCGAGCCTGCCGATGCAGACAGGGGGATATTTTGCATAAGTTCGGGATCAAATTGGGCACCACAGTATCAGCATCGCTATTGACATCTATGGTCATCTTACCACGGGTGGAAATAAGGGTGCGGTAGACCATTTGGACGACCCACAGGAAGATGCAACCATCCGCAGCCTATACCACCCAACCAACCAACGAAAAAAGGGGCAACCAGTAAATGGCTAACCCCTTAATTTTATGGCACGCCCGGCAGGATTCGAACCTGCGGCCTACGGATTCGAAGTCCGGCGCTCTATCCAGCTGAGCTACGGGCGCATGTCGGAGAGTTAGAATGGGGTGAGTGATGGGACTTGAACCCACGACCACCTGGGCCACAACCAGGGGCTCTACCGACTGAGCTACACCCACCATGAGAAGGCCGTTTAGTAGCAAAAGAGCTGTAGCTTTGCAAGGTAAAAAAGTAACCGCAATAAAAAATCGATTGGCACTTCACACCGGCGAAGGCCGGAGTACAGAACTTCACATCGAGGTTTAGTTCTTTCCGTTTTTATAGATTTTAATCTTGACGCCGCATCGCGATTGCCATACTTGGAACCAGTCAATTTGGAACTCTTTATCGTATGAAGGATTCTTCATGGAGGATGCGCTTACGGCCTATAAGGCCAGTCAACTTTGCGATGTCTCTTCCAAGGCGATCATCAACTGGATAGATGCCGGCCGCATCAAGGCCTGCAAAACGGTTGGTGGTCATCGGCGTATCAAGCGCAACGATCTTAGCGAATTCATCCAGCGTCAAGGCATCCCCATCCCTGAAGACTATCAACCCGACAATCGCCGCAAGATTCTGGTGGTGGATGATGATCCCATTGTCGTTTCGACCATCATGCGAGCCCTGAAAGAGGACGAACACGACTACGAAGTCATCCGCGCCGCAGAAGGCTTCGAAGCCGGACTCCAGGTCAACCGCTTGCGCCCGGACCTGATGATACTGAACATCATGATGCCCGACATCAAGGGCAATGAGGCCTGCAAAATAATAAAATCCGATCCAGACACCGAAAATTCGGTTAGCATCGTGCTCTCGGCTTTCCCGGACGAGGATAAGTTTAATGAGCCAACGTCATGTGGGGCGGATATCTGTTTTCCTAAACCCCTGCCTCGGCCCCAGATCAGAGAAGAGGTAGCACGCTTGCTCGAATCTTGAAAAAGGTCTCGAAGAGCTTTATGAAGGCGTGCACCTCATAAATCATGGGTGGTGAAGAGAGACTGCGACGGAATTTGTATATCGCCGGGTTGCGCTGGACGACGATTGCACACCCGGCCTGATTGAGAATAGATGGTTTGTAAATTATTCACTACACTTATAGGAGGTCCCAATGACTGTGCCCATTGAACTCGACAAGCTCGACGGCGAGTTTAAAGCGGACGTACTGAACAAGCTCCCCGCGGCAAACTACGATCTGTGTTTGACCTGCGGCACTTGTACCGGCGGCTGCCCGGCCTCGGAACTGCTCGACATGGACCCGCGAAAACTGGTGCGCATGCTCGTGCTGGGGTTGGATGAGGAGGTCCAGAAAACCGACTGGGCCTGGGTGTGCACCATGTGTGCCCGATGCTTCAAACAGTGCCCCATGAGCATCAACATCCCAGGGTTGGTATACAACATGCGAGCCAACTGGCCTCGGGAGGAAAGTCCTAAGGGCATTCGCAACTCCTGCGATCAGCATATCCGCTCCGGTAACGCCATGGGCGCGCCCGCAGAAGATTTTAAATGGACGGTGGAAGATGTGGCTGAAGAGATCCGCGAGACCCAGCCGGGATTCGAGGATCTGCAAGTCAGCGTGGATCGCAAGGGCGCCCACATGGTCATCAACCAGAACTCCCGGGAACCGGTGACCGAACCGGATGAGTTGAGCCCGCTTTGGAAAATTCTGCATATGGTGGGCGCGGACTGGACCTATCCGATGGTGATGTGGGGTGGCGAAAACTACTGCCTCTTCCTGGCCGACGAGGATGGCTGGCGTCATATCCTGCAAGAGTTTGTCAATCATATCAACAAACTGGGCAGCCCGCTGCTTGTCAACACGGAGTGAGGGCACTCTTTCTTTGCAATCCTGGAAGGATTGAAAAAATTCAACATCAAGCACAATTTCGAGTTCACCAGCATCATCACCCTTTACGCCCAGTGGATCCGCGAGGGTAAACTCAAGGTCAACGCCGACTGGAACAAGGACCGGCGCATCAAATTTACCTGTCAGGACCCGTGCAATATCGTACGCAAGACCTGGGGCGACAAGATGGCCGATGACATGCGCTTTGTCATTAAGACCATCGTGGGTGAGGAGAACTTCATCGACACGGTCCCCAACAAGAGCAACAACTACTGCTGCGGCGGCGGCGGCGGCGCGCTGCAGGGCGGCTTTCCCGAACAGCGCCGGGCCTATGGCAAGGTCAAGTTTGACCAGCTCATGGCCACCGGCGCCCAATACGTGCTGGCACCGTGTCACAACTGCCATGCCCAGATCGAAGATATCGGCAAGCACTATGGTGGCAATTACCATGTAGCCCACATATGGACCATCATGTGCCTGGCCATGGGTGTGCTGGGTGAAAACGAACGTACTTACCTGGCCCCGGAACATAGAAATATAGGTTTAGAATAAAGGAGGAAGAATAATGGCCCAATCAACGACCGGCGCGGTAATGGTAGTTGGCGGTGGAATTGCCGGGATTCAAGCCTCCCTCGATTTGGCGGAATCCGGTTACAAGGTCTATATTGTCGAAAAAGACTCGGCTATCGGCGGCAAGATGGCCCAACTGGACAAGACCTTTCCGACCAATGACTGTTCCATGTGCATCATCTCGCCCAAACTTGTGGAAGCCGGCCGGCATCTGAATATCGAGTTGCTGACGCTCTCCGAAATCACCGACGTAGAAGGCGAGCCGGGCAATTTCAAAGTCAAGCTGCGTGAAAAACCTCGCTTCATCGACACCGAAAAATGTACGGCCTGTGGTGAGTGCGCCAAGGTGTGCCCCATCGACCTACCCAATCTGTTCGACATGAACCTGCGCGACAAGCAAGCGGCCTACAAACTCTATCCCCAGGCCATGCCGGGAGCCTATGCCATAGAGAAAAAAGGCACGGCCCCGTGCAAGGTGACCTGTCCCGCGCACGTGAGCGTCCAGGGCTGGATCGCCCTGATGAACCAGGGTCGTTACGCCGAAGCCATCAAACTGTTCAAGCAGGAACACCCCTTCCCCGGCATCTGCGGCCGGGTCTGCCACCACCCCTGCGAAGGGGCCTGCACCCGCCATCAGGTGGACGATCCTTTGGGCATCATGTACCTGCACCGCTACCTGGCCGACGTGGACCTGAAGTCGGACAAACCCTATGTGCCGGTGAAGAAAGAGCCCCAGGACGAAAAGGTCGCCATCATCGGTTCCGGCCCGGCCGGCCTTACCGCCGCATACTTTCTGGCCATCGAAGGCTACCAGGTGACGGTGTATGAAAAACACGAGGTGCTGGGCGGCATGCTGCGCATTGGCATCCCCGAATACCGGCTGCCCCGGGATATAATCGACGCCGAGATCCAGACTATTCGAGACCTGGGCGTGGTGTTCAAGACCGGCATCGACATCGGTGCGGATATAACCATCGGCCAGTTGCGCGAGCAGGGCTTCAAGGCCTTCTTCATGGCCATCGGCTCCCAGGAGTGCAAGGCCCTGGGTATCGATGGCGAAGACTTCCAAGGCGTGGTGCCGGGCGTCGATTTTCTGCGTCAGGTCAACTTGGGCGAGAAGGTCAATCTTGGTGCCCGTGTGGCGGTCATCGGTGGCGGTAACGTGGCCATGGATGCCGTGCGCACTGCCCTGCGCACCGGTTCGCAAGAACCGTTTATCATCTATCGCCGCAGTGAGGCCGAAATGCCCGCCAGCGTGGATGAGATCGCCGAGTGCCGCGAGGAAGGCATCGAGATCATGACCCTGACCAATCCCATCCGGGTCATCGCGGAAAACGGCAAGGTCACCGGCATCGAGTGTATCAAGATGGAGCTGGGCGAACCGGACAAGAGCGGAAGGCGTCGCCCCGAGCCAGTGGACGGCAGCGAGTTTTCCATCCAGATTGATGCCCTGGTGCCGGCTATCGGCCAGGAGAGCGACTGGGCCTGCCTCACCGATGAATGCGCCTGCACACTGAACGATTGGGGCACCATGAATGTGGACCCCGTCACCCTGCAGACCGACGACAAAGATATCTTTGCCGGCGGCGACGCTGTCACCGGACCGGCCACTGTGGTCGAAGCCATCGAAGCCGGTAAACAGGCCGCCATCTCCATGGTCCGTTTTATCCGGGGCATCGACATGGCCGCAGGACGCGAAGAGCACTACGAAGCCGTAGCCGACCTCCCCCTTGAGGGCGGCAGCGACTCGCCGCGCCAGAAGATGTCCCATGCAGCGGCCGAGACCCGCAGGGCCAACTGGGAAGAGGTGCAACTGGGCTTTTCCGAAGAGACGGCCCGCACCGAGGCCGCTCGCTGCATGGCCTGCGGACTCTGTTCAGAGTGCTATCGATGCGTGGATGCCTGTCTGGCCGGTGCCGTGGATCACGATATCCAGGCCATAGAGAAGGTCGTCGACGTAGGTGCCATAATCCTGGCGCCGGGCTTTACGCCCTACGATCCGTCGCAATACCCGACCTACAGCTACGCCGACCACCCCAACGTGGTCACCAGCCTGGAGTTCGAGCGCATGCTCTCCGCCTCCGGGCCCTACGCCGGCCATCTGATCCGGCCGTCGGACCACGAGGAACCCAGGAAGATTGCATGGCTGCAATGCGTGGGCTCGCGTGACATCAACCACTGCGACCACAGTTACTGCTCCTCGGTCTGCTGCATGTATGCCAACAAACAGGCCGTCATCGCCAAGGAGCACAGCGACGCAGAGCTGGATGCCGCCATCTTTTTCATGGACATGCGCACATTCGGCAAGGAGTTCGACAAGTACAACCTGCGCGCCGAAAACGACCACGGCGTCCGCATGGTGCGCTCGCGTATCCACTCGATCTTCCCTGATAAAGACGACAAGCTGCGCATAGTCTATGCCACCGAAGAGGGCAAATCCATGGAAGAGGTTTTCGACATGGTGGTCCTCTCCGTAGGGCTGACCGCCGATCCAGAGACCGTGGAACTGGCCAAAAAACTGGAGGTGGAGATCAACAACCACGGCTATGCCCAGACCAGCAGCCTGGCACCGGTTAAAACGAACCGGCAAGGCATCTATGTGTGCGGCGCCTTTCAGGAGCCCAAGGACATCCCCCACTCGATCATGGAGGCCTCGGCCGCTGCGGCCTGCGCCACCGAGAACCTTGGCGACTCCCGCTGGTCCCTGACTCAGGAAAAGCAACTGCCGCCGGAAATCGACACCACGGGACAAGAGCCGCGCATCGGCGTGTTTGTCTGCAATTGCGGTATCAATATCGGCGGCGTGG
Organism: uncultured Desulfosarcinaceae bacterium; assembly: GCA_964527275.1. GTDB lineage: Bacteria > Desulfobacterota > Desulfobacteria > Desulfobacterales > Desulfosarcinaceae > JARRKU01. Next base: position 2,262 of record CAZGPF010000045.1, on the reverse strand, counting down.
CCGACGTGCCAGCAGTGCGCGACTATGCCCGCGACCTGCCCGGCGTGGTGCACGTGGAAGACAATCTGTTCAGTTGCTCCCAGGACACCCAGGTGCATATCAAGGAGGTCATTGCTGACAAGCGGATCAACCGCGTGGTGGTGGCCTCGTGTTCGCCACGAACCCACGAGCCGCTCTTTCAGGAGACCATCCGCGAAGCCGGCCTGAACAAGTACCTGTTCGAGATGGCCAATATCCGCGACCAGAACACCTGGGTACACATGAATAATCCCGACAAGGCAACCGAGAAGGCCAAAGACCTGGTGCGCATGGCCGTGGCCAAAGCGGGCCATGTGGAGCCGCTCTACACCGTATCGGTGCCCATCACCAAGTCCGCCCTGGTCATCGGCGGCGGCGTGGCCGGCATGGAAGCCGCGCTGGGCGTGGCCGACCAGGGATGCAAAGTCCACCTGGTGGAAAAAACGAACCAACTGGGGGGTAATGCCCGAGGCCTGCGCTCCACCTGGCAGGGCGAAACCCTGCCGGACTACCTCGACGCAATCGTGACCCGAACCCAGGGCCATCCCAACATTACCGTGCACATGGAGAGCGAGGTCAAAGAGACCCAGGGATCGTTCGGCAACTTCGACACCGTCGTGCTCAACAAGGATGGCAAAAAAGAAAAAGTCAGCCATGGCGCAGCCATCATAGCCACCGGCGGGCAGGAGTATAAACCCACCGAGTACCTCTACGGCCAGCATCCCGATGTGATGACGCACCTGGATCTGGACGGCGCCCTGAACTGCAATGACGAGCGTCTGGACAAGGCCAAAAGCGCAGTGTTCATTCAATGCGTGGGGTCACGCACGCAAGAGCGGCCCTACTGCAGCAAGATCTGCTGCACCCACAGCCTCAAAGGCGCCCTGACCCTCAAAGAGAAGAACCCAGACATGAAGATCTTCATCCTCTACCGGGATATTCGCGCCTACGGCTTCAGGGAACAACTCTACCAGAAGGCACGGGAGCTGGGCATCATCTTCATCCGCTACGATCTGGAGCAGATGGCCAGCGTGGAGATGGATGCGGACGGCACTCTCTTGCTGACGGTGACCGACCACATCCTGCGTCGCCCAATCCGCATAAAACCCGATCTGCTGGTACTCGCAGCGGGCATCGTATCGCACGACAACCAATCGCTCTATGAAGCCTTCAAGGTGCCGGTAAATGCCGAAGGCTTCCTTGTGGAGGCGCATGCCAAGCTGCGACCTGTGGACTTTACCTCCGAGGGCATCTTCCTGGCGGGTCTGGCCCACTACCCCAAACCAGTGGAAGAGAGTATCGCCCAGGCCAAGGCGGCGGCCTCCCGGGCAATGACCGTATTGTCGCAAGATGCGCTCACGGTGGGCGGCGTGGTGGCCGCCGTGGAAGATGACCGCTGCGCAGCGTGTCTGACTTGCGTGCGCACCTGTCCCTATAACATTCCGCAAGTCGACGACCACGCCCACGCGGTCATCGACGCGGCCCAATGCCATGGCTGCGGCACCTGTGCGGCAGAATGCCCGGGTAAAGCGATCACCTTGAAGCACTTCACCGACGAGCAGATGGTCGCCAAGACGGAGGCCTTGTTTGCGCGTTAGATGATCTATTAATTTCCAATTAAACTGTAACTACTCAGAGCACTTCATCTTCGGCCCTTCAGGCCTTTCCATATAGCGATGCTATTATGAAAAGACCTGAATGACCGAACCTAAAGCACTCTGAGCAGTTACAGTTCGAGATACAATCGTTATAGTTCGTGCTTTTTTGTGCTTTTTGCCATTACGCTGAGTAGTTACATTAAACTTTAATAAAAAGGAAAGCCCATGAGTGATGGTTTTGAACCCCAGGTGGTTGCTTTTTGCTGTAAGTACTGTGCCTATGCGGCCGGCGATCTGGCGGGTTCCATGCGCCTGAACTATCCGGCCAATATAAAGGTCGTGCAGGTGCCCTGTACCGGCCGGGTGGACATCCTCCACCTGCTGCGTACCGTGGAAAGCGGGGCCGACGCAGTCTATGTGGCCGGCTGACTGGAGGGCGAATGTCATTTCCTGGAAGGAAATCTCAAAACCCGCAAGAAAGTCGAATACGTGCAAAAAACGCTAAAGGAGCTGGGCATTGCGCCTGAACGTGTTCAGATGTTCAACCTCTCTTCGGCCATGGGCCCGCAATTTGCTAAGATCGCCGCCAACATGACGGCACAGACAGTCGAAATGGGGCCCAGCCCCTTGAACGGAAAGTAAACCA
>CAZGPF010000044.1:0-8356 GCA_964527275.1 uncultured Desulfosarcinaceae bacterium | reverse complement strand
CGCAGAGCGCCAAATCTACACCGACCAACTGGCCAAATTCAGACGCGCGCTAACCGAATAAGATTTTACTTGATGCAGACTTTGCGGACCTGAAGCAGGTCGGTATGGCCGGCGAATATCTTCTCTATGCCATCTTGCTTCAGGGTACTCATGCCGTCACTGATCGCTTGCTGACGGATGGCTTTCATGTGGGCGCGATTCTGAATCAACCTTTTCATGGGATCGGTGCCCACGAGCAATTCGTGAATGCCCATGCGACCGCGATAGCCGGTGCCGTTGCATGAGTCGCAGCCTGCCGGTTTTTGCAGAGTCAGGTCGTTTGCATACGAGATATCGGTGCGGGCCTCGAAATTCTCATCGCCATACTCACGGACCAGTTCATCGTACTCTTGTTTGGAGGGGTTGTAGGCTTGTTTGCACTCGGAACAGAGGGTCCGCACAAGGCGTTGAGCCATGATGCAGAGAATGGCGTCGGCGAAGTTGAAAGGGTCCATGCCCATGTCCAGTAGGCGGGTGATACACTCCGGCGCGCTGTTGGTATGCAGGGTGGAGAAGACCAGGTGGCCCGTCAGGGAAGCTTCAATGCCGATATGGGTGGTCTCCTTGTCACGCATTTCGCCCACCATGATCACGTCGGGATCGGCACGCAGGAAGGAGCGCATGGCGGCGGCAAAATCGAAACCGATTTTGGGCTTGACCTGAACCTGGCGCAGCCCTTTCTGGGTGATCTCTACCGGGTCCTCGGCCGTCCAAATTTTAGTCTCGGTCTTGTTGATATAGGACAAAGCCGAATGCAAAGTGGTGGTTTTGCCCGATCCCGTTGGCCCGCAAACCAGTACCAGCCCATAGGGGCAGACCACGGCCTTGACGAAACTCTCATAATTACGTTTGGAAAATTCCATATTGGCCAGGGCCATGGGCTCACCAGCGGTCAGGATACGCATGACCACGTCTTCCACGCCACCCTGGGTGGGAATAGTGGCCACGCGAAGCTCGATCTCTTTTGCGCTATACTTTTTGAATATTATTTTTCCGTCCTGGGGCAGGCGTCGTTCGGCGATATCCAGATCGGACATGATCTTGATGCGCGAGACCACGGCATTGCGGTAGGCAAAGGGAATGGTCTGGTAGACCGCGCAGGCCCCGTCTACCCTGATACGCACCGTGGTGTTTTGCTTTGCGGCATCAGGCTCGATATGGATGTCGGAAGCCCCGCGGGCATGGGCGTCCAGGATGATCTTATCGACCAGTTGGACCACGGCGCTGTCCTCCTCATCCAGCGAGGATTCGATCTCTTCGATCTCATCGCTTTCATCCTCAAGCAGGGAAAGGATATCGTCGATTTCGGCGACCTTTTTCTCATTGCGGGTGAAGAGCTCGATAAGGTCGAGGATGTCCTGTCGCAGGGCCACCACGAACTTCAGGCTACGGCCGGAAAAGAGGGACTTGATCTCATCGATGCGTTTGAGGTCCCGGGGATCGTCGATGGCCACCAGCGGCTGGTCCTCTTCGGTGCCCACAGGCACCCAGACGCTGTTGCGCATGAAGGAGGCTTTCAGGCCGGCGAGCAGTTTGCCGGGGATGGGGTGATCGGCATTGTAGGCGATGAAAGGCACCTTGTAGTACCGCGACAGCGACTCGCCCAATTGCGCCTTGGGGATCTTGTAATCTTTTAGCAGCACCGCCTCCACTGTCTCTTTGCGCCGCTGGGCATCGGATATGGCCCTGGCAATCTCTTTTTCGGTGAGGAGGTGATTTTCCAGGATATAGTCGAACTTGTTGCCGCGTCCGATCCGGGTGGCGATGCGTTTCTGATTGTAAATCGCGATGCCGATAATCTTGGCGACATCTGCCACCGATTTTTCGTCCTGCGGGGTAAACCTGGAGCCAGCCTTGCGATTGATGAGCTGCAGGATGCCCATGAGGTAATTCTGAAAGATGATGGGGTAGACCAGCGCTTGCCGGGTGCGATAGCCGGTTTTTTGATCCCAGCGCTTATCGAAACTCAGGCTTTTGTCGATGCGTCGCAGCTCACTAGCGTCGTAGACATTGGCGATAGTCAAAAGCTTATGGGTCAGGGCCGAATATCCGGCCAGGGATCTCTTGTTCACCGGCAGCCTGATTTCCGCCACCTCATCGCCGGACTTGAAGCGCGATACGAGTTCGCCCTTGACGTCGTCGACCACATAGATGGTGAGACGCTGGGCATCGAACAGCGAGAGAATATCGTTTTTCAGATCGATGAAGATAGCATCGAGATCAGAGGCTGCATTGATCTTGTTGCCGATCTCCTGGAGCCTTGTGCGATAGGCGACCTCCATCTTCAGATGGTCAACCCCTTTGTCCCCGGTGGTCTGGACTTGGGATGCTTTCGGGAGCATTGCCTGCTTCTCCAACAACGATTTTCTTTGGTTCCCATGCTCTATCGTGAGCGCGGGTGAACAGGCGTAAAAAAAGATTGTGGCTCTGTTAGCCGTGGGAGATATGCTACACGATTATCTCCTCCATCTATGCGCGCCAAAAATCTTTTCGAAGCGCCTGCGGATACAGGTCTCAGATATCAGGTTTAAGGAAACGGATGATTTTATGGGCCCCGCCTCCGATCAGCATAGCGCCCAGCAGGTAGAAAAAGATACGCACGAATTGGATGGTTGCCTCGGATTGTCCCATTTGCGCCAGCCTGGGCATCACTTGGGGTATCCTGAAAAATACGGCAATGCCGACCAGCAGCAGCGCTAGCCCCCAGACGAGCTGGGTTCTATTTTTGTTCTGATTGGGGCTCTTCATGTTTGAAGCCTGCTATGCTTTGAACACCGGCTTTCGTTTTTCGATAAACGCACGCACGCCCTCGGCCGCATCCTCGCTGGTCATGCAGAGAGCGAAGGCATTTTGCTCGATCAGCAGGCCGGTAGCGAGGTCGGTTTCCAGCCCGCTGGCAATCGCCTCTTTCGCGGCCTGCAAGGCGACCCGGCCTTTGAGGGCCAGGGCACGGGCGGTGGCCATGACTTCAGGCATCAGCTTTTCCCGGCAAAACACCTGGTTGACGATACCAAGGGCCCTGGCATCTTCGGCGCTGATGATCTTGCCGGTGAAGATCATCTCCTTGGCCTGATTGGGACCGATCAGGCGGGCAAGTCGCTGGGTGCCGCCCCAGAGGGGGATCAATCCGAGGGAGGATTCCGGAAGCCCGATAGAGGCATCTTCAACGGCATAGATGAAATCGCAGCAGAGGGCTATCTCGGCACCGCCCCCCAGGGCATAGCCGTTGACGGCGGCGATGACCGCAATCGGCAAGGCGGCAATCTTGTTGAACACCGCTTGGCCGAAGCGGGCTAAATCCCTGCCCTGCCGGACACTTAATCCATCCAGCTCCTTGATGTCCGCGCCGGCCACAAAGGCCTTGTCACCCGCGCCGGTCAGCACCAGCACGCGGATCTCCTGATTGGACTGAATCTCCTCAAGGGCCTCGACCAGCTCGTGAAACAGTTCGGAGTTCAAAGCGTTCAATGCCTCGGGCCGGTTGAAGGTGATGGTGGCGATGGCTTCGGCCCGGGTTACGATAATGTGCTGGTATGCCATGGCCCTGTCTCTATTCCTGTTTTAATTTCTACCACGTCCCTTGGTATCCTTGATGTAGCGCTTGATACCTTCTACGATGCCTCGGCACAACTGCTCCTGGTACTTCTCACTGGTCAGCCGTTTGCACTCCCGCTTGTTGCTGATGAAGGATGTTTCGATGAGAATGGACGGCATGTCGGCGCCCAGCAGCACATAGAAAGGTGCCTGTTTGATGCCCTTGTTTTTGATCTGCTTGTATTTTTTCTTCAGCCGGCCCACGACCGAACTCTGCACATAGTTGGCCAGACGCGTCGATTCACTGACCTTGGTATTTTTCATCAGATCCTGCAGGATCGAATCGAGGTCGCTGATATTCTTGGTGGAGGTGGCGTTTTCCCGCGCCGCCACACGAATGGCTTCCGCATCCGTGGTCAGGTTGAGAATATAGGTCGCGATGCCATAGGCGCGCTTGTTCGACGCGGCGTTTGTATGGATAGAGATGAACAGATCGGCCTTCTTGATGTTGGCTATGGCGGTGCGCTCTTCCAGGCTCAGGTATTTGTCCTTGTCACGGGTCATGACGACCTCGTATTTGAGCTCATTGCGAATCATGCGCTTCAATCGCCTGGCGATCTGCAGCACCACCCTCTTCTCATGCACCCCCTTAAAATAGCCTGGCGCACCAAAGTCCTTGCCCCCGTGCCCAGGATCGATGACGATGCGCTTTACACCGAGGGAGAGCTGTTTCACGATGGCGCTAGGTGGAAGCTTGCCACTCTTGGGTTTGGCGATGGCCGGCACGGACGCCCTGGGCGCATCGTCCGAACGACCCCAAACATCGAGCACCACGCGAAAGGGATTATTCAGGGTGAAGGTGTTGAAGCGCTTGAACGACTTGATATCCACCACCACGCGAACGGTCCCCTGGGTGTACTGTCCGGCCCGAGCATCGATGAGCAGGTTGTCGTTGATGGGCATCACCTTCTGGATGCCCTTTCCCAACCGGCTGTGGTACATGTCGATGTAGATCCGCTTGGGCTTTCCGATGGAGGGGTCTTCCCGCAGTTCACGAGTTTTAAACTCGGTATCCCGATCTGCATCAATGACCACGCGTGTATATCCCGGGTTGGACCAGAAGCGCAGCCCCTTAACCACGGCCGGGGACTGCGCGGTGGCCTTCTTGTCGCCATGGCCGGCTGCCGGTTTAGACTTCTGACTGCCTTTGATGATAGCGGCGATGCCGTCCTTGGCTTTCGCGGACCCTGGGCTCTCCCCGGCCAGCGCGGCTTTTGCCTTGGCTGCATAGGTACTGCCGGCGAAACCCTTAATCAGGGCCTGGTAGTATTTGCGGGCATTTTCACGGTCCGAGGCCCGAAAGGAGTGGTCGTAGAGTTCATCGTAGCCTCGGGCCACGCCGTACAAGGAGGCCGCTGCCAAGGCTCCCTTGGGTTCGGCGGCATAGGCCTTGTAATAGTCTTGAATGCTTTTGAGCCACTTGTCGCGGTACTTCTGCAACTTGGGGTTAGCCTGCAAGCGCCGATAACCGGCCTGCCCGCTTTTGTACCAGGTGCGGGCCGCATCGCTTTTCGGCGTTGGCGCTCTCTTTGGGGAGCCTTTGAGCAGGGCCTGCCTGGCCTGCCGCGATTTTTCCTGGTAACGACTCTTGGGATAGCCGCGGATTACGAGGTTGAAAATCTTCAGGGCCTCTTGCTTGTCACGCCTGGCCAGTGACCGTGCGTACAACTGTGCATAGAGGGTGCCGGCTTGATACAATCCGGCCGCCGCCCAAACCCCCCGGGGGTCGTCTCCGTGCACCGACAGGAATTTGCGTATGCATTTCAGCCAGCGATCACGATACTTTTGCTGTGCGCTGTTAGCCCGCAGGCGCTGATAGCAACGTTCAGCCGCATAGTATTTGGACTCGACCGTGGCCCCATGCGAGGGTAGCGGACTGATCATCGTCAGGAGCAGGATGGCCAGGGCCGCATAGGGGATGATAAATAATGATTTCAGTTTCTTGTTGGTCATTGCGTATACATTTAGGACTTGAGCCCCATAGGGCTTTACGGTCTCCTTGCTTTTTCCTGAAGGCGTCTTATCCAATCCAGAGCTTCCAGGGGTGTCGTATTATCGAGATCGATGCTCGTCAATAGAGATCTAATCTCTTTTTCGAACGACCCAAACAGCGCCATCTGTGCCGGGGCATGCCCCTGGCCCGTGGCCGTCTGGTCGTAAATTTCGGGCCGGGGGACCTCCGGGGCATGATCCTCGATCCGCTCCAAGACCTCCTTGGCACGGCGGATCACAGTCTCGGGAATTCCGGCCAGCCTGGCGACCTGGATACCGTAACTTCGATTGGTACCGCCGCTAATCAGTTTGCGCAGGAAGATGATCCGGTCTTGCCACTCCTTGACGGCGATATTTAAGTTCCGTACCCGGGCATGGGACTGCGCCAGTTCAGTGAGTTCATGGTAGTGCGTGGCAAACAGGGTCTTTACACCGACGGCCTTGAGCGCGTGCAGATACTCCACCACCGCCCAGGCAATGCTCAGACCGTCGTAAGTGCTGGTGCCGCGTCCAATCTCGTCCATAATCACCAGGCTGTTCCCGGTGGCATTGTTGAGGATGTTGGCGGTCTCCTGCATCTCCACCATGAATGTGCTCTGGCCGGAAGAGAGATTGTCCAGCGCGCCTACGCGAGTAAAAATCCGGTCGGTGATTGCTATCCGGGCGTCGGCGGCCGGCACGAAAGAACCCATCTGGGCCATGATCACCAGCAGGGCCACTTGCCGCAGCACGGTGGACTTGCCTGCCATATTGGGTCCGGTGATGATCATGATCTGGTTGCGCTGGTTGTCCAGGGTGATGGAGTTGGGCACGAAACGTTCGCCAATGATCATCTTTTCCACCACCGGATGGCGTCCGTCACGGATATCGATCACGCCCTGGGTGTTGATCCTGGGGCGACAATAGGCATTGCTGTCGGCTACTTCAGCCAGCGAAAAGAGAGCGTCGAGGCGAGCGACGAAATCGGCGGCATCCTGGATGGGGGCGCTGCATCGCCGCACCTGTTCGCGCAGGGTGTTGAATATCGCAAGCTCCAGGAAGCAGCGCTGCTCCTCGGCCCCTAGCACCTTGGCCTCGAAGCGCTTGAGTTCATCGGTGATATAGCGCTCGGCGTTCACCAGGGTCTGCTTGCGCGCGTAGTGGTCCGGCACGGCATGGGCCTGGGCCCTGGAGACTTCGATATAGTAGCCGAACACCTTGTTGAATCTCACCTTCAAGGTGTTGATGCCGGTGGCCTCCCTTTCACATACTTCCATCCTCGCCAGATAGCTCTTGCCCTCCTGGCATATGTGGATCAGATCGTCCAGCTCGGCGTTGAAACCTTTTCTGATCATGCCGCCATCCTGAATCGTGGGCGGGGCATCATCGCGAACGGCATCTTCGATGCGCCTTTCGAGACGGGTTATGGCCTCCAAAGTCGGCCGACGGCAGTAGAGATCACTTGAGAGGGAGTCGAGCCGCTTCCATATACGAGGCAGCAGCGCCAATGAGCGCTTGAGGGCCACAAGGTCACGCGCGTTTGCATGGCCCATACCGATTTTGCTGTTCAGCCGTTCCAGATCGTAGACCGATTCTAAGTGCCTGGTTACCTCCCTGCGCACCTCGGCCTCTGCCAGAGCCTCTTCCACCGCATCGAGACGCAGGCCGATATCCGCAGCACGGATCAAGGGACGGCGCAGCCACTGCTTAAGTCGCCGCCCTCCCATGGCCGTGCTGGTTTTGTCGATGATCGATATCAGAGTACCCCGGCGCGACCCGCCGCGAATGTTCCTTTCGAGTTCGAGGTTTATGCGGCTGAGATGATCCACCACGAGGTGCTGATCGAGGTGATAGGACGAGATGGCATGCAGGTGGGCCACCGATTGCTTCTGGGTCTCCTTGACATAGTGCAGCAAGGCCCCGGCGGCCCCCAGTCCGGCCCGCATCTGGTGGCAGCCGAAGCCCTCCAGACTCATGGTCTGAAACTGGTCCAGGAGGCGCTGCCTGCCCCGGGAGAGGTCGAACGCGCCCTTGTCCAGCCAGGTAACGGCGTGACCCTCCACGCATCGCGCGGCCCGGGCAATGATTTCGTCGTGTTCCAGATCCTGCGGGAGCAGCATTTCCCTCGCATTGATGTGCCGTATCTCTTCGATGATCTTCGAATTGTGGCTGGTCTCGGCCACTCGGAAGGTGCCCGTGGAGATGTCCATATATGAAAGGCCGATGCGCTCCTTCCGAGGATAGATGGCCAGCAAGTAGTTGTTTGTCTTGGCCTCCAGCATCTCGTTTTCCACGATCATGCCAGGGGTTACCACCCGCACCACCTCGCGTTTTACCAACCCCTTGGCCTGTGACGGATCTTCGACCTGATCGCAGATGGCAACCTTAAAACCCTTGCCGATGAGACGGGCGATGTAGGTCTGGGCGGCGCGATGTGGAACCCCGCACATGGGAACCGGCGCAGCGTCTTTTTTGTTGCGCGCCGTCAAGGTGATCTCCAGGGCCCTGGATGCCGTCTGGGCGTCTTCGAAAAACATCTCGTAAAAATCGCCCATGCGATAGAAAAGGATGGCGTCGGCGTACCTCTCCTTGATGGACAAGTACTGTTGAATCATGGGTGTGGTCTTGGTTCTACTCATGATCGGCGAGTGGTCTTCAGGGTTGTTTTGGAGGGCGCTCTGCGCACAGGGTACACCCTTTTCGTACCCTTTCAGGGGGTTGAAGTGCATAAAAGGTGATAAGCTACAGCACT
>CAZGPF010000043.1:0-8373 GCA_964527275.1 uncultured Desulfosarcinaceae bacterium | reverse complement strand
CCATTACTTTTTACATACGATGCTTTAATGGGCGCTATATCAAAGAGCTGTTTTGAAAAATGTAATTGCACTTTTTGCTCAAAATCGTTGTCAAGCTTTTTCTTCTATTTTTTGCTTTTTTTTATAATTTCGCTGAATAGTTACGCACGGCTTAGATCCGATTGTTAGTCAACCCTGAAAAAAAGTCCGCCTCTCCTCGTGGAAGAGACGGACGGGTAATAATGTTTGTGCTACGGTTAGCCTGTGCTAGCCGGTGGCTGCGGCCAGGCTCATGATGGTATCCAGGGCGGGCAGACGGCCCAGAAGCATCAGGGCGATAACCAGGGCATAGATACACAGTGATTCGATCATGGCCAGACCGATCAGCATGGTTACGGTGACCTTGCCGGAAGATTCGGGGTTGCGGGCGATGCCCTCCACGGCGGACTTCAGGCCGATGCCCTGTCCGATACCACAGCCGAAAGCTGCGATAGCAATACCAAACCCGGCCGCCGTGGCACATGCGATAAAAAGTTCAATGACACTCATGAATACTTCCTCCTTAAATAGTTAATATGGTCGGCTTCTTCCATCAATGCTTAGCGAACTTTACCGAACCAGCCCTTTACGAGGCCGGTTGAAACTACCAATCGAGCCCTGATGTTAATGGGCGTCCTCCATGGCACTACTGAAATAGATAATCGACAACAAGAAAAATACAAAGGCCTGTACGAAGGCCACGAAAACACCGAGGGCCATGATGGGCAGCGGGGCAAGAAATAGACCCGCCAGGGCGAACAGAATCCCCAGGACGATCTCATGCCCCATCATGTTGCCGAAGAGGCGGAAGGTCAAGGAGAGGATACGCGCAAAATGGCCGATGATCTCGATAATGAAGATTAAGGGCGCCAGCCACCAGACCGGCCCCATGAAGTGTTTGATGTATTTTACGCCATGGTATTTGACACCGATGAAATGGGTGAAGCAGAAGACCACCAGGGCGCAGCTTAAAGTGGTGTTGATGTTGGCGGTGGGCGGAAACAGCCCCGGCACGATACCGATCACATTGCTTATGAAGATATACAAAAAGAGGGTCGCGGCCAGGGGAAAAAACCAGCGCCCCTCTTCACCGGTTATCTCCACCATGAACTCCTCAATGCTGCTGATGATGATCTCGAAAATATTCTGCATCCTGGAGGGAACCAGGCTAAGGCCCCTGACGGCGATGGCCCCGCTGACGATCAGCACCAGCATCACGAACCAGGTGTAGATAATATGGGTGCCGGCGTGGGCAAAATCGCCTAGGCCGAGCGCCTCAAACAATTTGACCAGCAATAACCAGGGATGCTCCATCCTTAACCAGCCTCCTTCATAATTAATTGTCGCAACTCGTTCAGAGTGGCGATGAACATGCTCGCCACCACTACGGAAAGTCCGGCGATCAGCCCCATGGGGTCCACCAGCCTGGATGCCATGAGAGCGAAAATAGTGACCCCGGTGATGATAAACCGAATATAATATTTCACCATAACGCCAAATACCGAGGCGAGATGTGGTGGAGTAAGGGCTTTTCTAAGGGTCTTGGCAAGCAGGTGAAAATTGACCGTAACGATGAGCCCCCCGGCGGCGATGCCGATGCCCACCCGGGTGGGGAACCAGATGAAGCCGACGATGCTGGCGACCAGCAGCAGTAGCCAATTGGCATGTGACATGATTTTTACGATTCTCTGCTGGGTCTCCACGGCCTCTTTTCGCTCAGCTTAGAAGTTTCTCAATTTTTTGATGGCCAAAGCCAGATTTCTGATTGCGGCGGCAATGCCGAACATGAAGAATATAACGGTCAGCCACGGCCCGCTGCCGAATTTGCCGTCGAGGTATCTGCCGATTCCGTAACCGATAAATATCGCAAGGGCCACCTGTAGCCCGAGGCTGCCAAAATAGGCCAGCTCTTTGATATAACTCCACTCTTTTTTTTTCAAAAGCGCTTCAAATCATGATGCTGCGTGTCCTGGCAATGAGTGCCTATCAGCACCGACTCACCGTATTCGGAAGATGGCAGAACTAACATAGGATCGATGCCGAGTCAATGAAAATTGGTGGATCAGGGGGCCAGTTCGATCTCGCCGACGTCGAATACCGGGCCGTTGATGCAGGCATGGAGATAGGCGTCCGTTTGGCGGCGCCCTTTCACTGCGCAACCCAGGCAGACGCCAAGGCCGCAGGCCATGTGGGTTTCGATTGAGACCTGGCAGGGCACCTTGAAACGCTCGACGATGCCGGCCACGCAAGCCAGCATGCCATGGGGTCCGCAGGCATAGACCCGGTCGGGGATCTCTGCGGCCATGGCCATTTCCAAAGGATCGGTTATCAGGCACTGGCTGCCGTGACTGCCGTCATCAGTGGTCACCGTCACCGCCAGGCCCATGGCATCGAACTCGTCGTGGCAGAGCAGATCGGCCTGGCCAGCGCCGCCCAAAAAGAGATGGCACTGCCCGGGCGCAACGCCTTTGGCTAACAGACGGGAAACCAGAAACCGGATGGGTGCCACCCCGATGCCGCCGGCGGCCAGATAGATGCGCCGGTCCCCGCCATAGACCCGAAAACCGCGGCCCAGGGGTCCGACAATGTCGAGGCGCTCACCGGCGCGCATCTCGGAGAGCATGCGCGTGCCGACACCCACCACCTTGACCAGCAGCTCGATAGCGGCCAGGTCATCGGTTTGATCCAGCACGCCGGCAATGGAAAATGGGCGTCGCAGCAACGGTGACTCTGAATCGCCCACCCGCAACATCACGAACTGTCCGGCGGCGGCCTGGGTCAAGGCGCTCCGCGCTGAGAGCGCCAGGTGGAAACAGCCTGGACTCAGGGGTCGGTTCCAAAGGATGGTCGCCTTTTGCTGAAGCATGGTCTACTTCCTGATCCCTACGATGGCGGCGAACCGTCCGGCTTGCCCCTTGCCCCGGTAGGAGTAAAAAAGGTGCTCATTGCAGCGGGTACAAGTCTGGCTGATGTGAATATTATGCGCTGACAAGCCCGCCGTAATCAGTTGAGATCGGCTCAGTTCCCAGAAATCAAACAGGTCGCCGGGCCGGCGCAAACCCCAGATCGTCTCGGGCAGCTCCCGGGTGTAGTTGACGAACTCGGCGCAACACGGTCCCAGGGAAGGGCCGACCCCGCCGATCAGGTCGCGGGGGCGGCATTGAAACTTCTCCACCATCCGCGCCACGGTAGCGCCGATGATGTTTTTAACGCTGCCGCGCCAGCCCGAATGCACATTGGCCGCCACGGATTTCACAGGGTCCACGATGATCACCGGCTGGCAGTCGGCCGCCTGGATTACCAGTCCTTGGTTGCCTTGCGATGTGATCAGGGCGTCTCCATCCAGGAGGTGGGGGCCGCTACGATCCTGGTCGGCGCAATTTACAATGCCCACCGCCGTGCCATGAACCTGACGTGCGTAGATCCCATCGACTGCCTCTCCGAAAGAGGCGAGCATGCGTTGGCGGTTGCGCCACACCTCAGCATCCGGCGACCCACAATCGAGACCCAGGTTAAAAGGAACCTCATCTTGCCGGCCATCCAATGCCCAGCGCCCAAAGATCCCGTGAAAGAATCCCGGCAGCGACTCGATGGCCGCAAAATAGAAGCGCTTCAATCCCCTGGCTCGTTCCCACTGCAAGGGCATGATCTTATCCTTAATTTTTATCCCGCCCGCGCCAGGGTCAACACCTTCACCGAAATTGCACCGGCGCGTTTGAGTACACGGCCGCAGGCATCCACGGTGGCACCAGTGGTGAATACATCATCGACGATTAGAATGCGTCGGCCTCGGACCTCCGCCTGCCGATCTCCGAGTGTGAAGGCCCGCCGCAGGTTGGACTTGCGCTGCCGCCGGTTCAGTCCGGTCTGCGAGGCGGTACGGCGTTGGCGAATCAACAGCCGGCGTGCGATCTTTCCATGATCGAAGAGCATTCCAGCCTCGGAGGCCGCCCGGGGCCAGCAGCGCATCAGCAGATCGGCCTGATTGAAGCCGCGCCGATAGAGCCGTCGCCAGTGGAGGGGAACCGGCAAGATAATGTCGAAGTCGTCTGGATCCCAATGCTTGATCAGGGCGGCCCAAAGCAGACGCCCCAGGGATTCGGCCAGGTACTCACGCCCGCGGTATTTGAAATCGTGAATCAGGGTTCGCAGGCCGTGCTGATACATTGCGGCGGCCCGCGCTGCATCGAAATTGATGACCGCCTCCGCGCAGTGGCCGCAGAGATGATCCACGCCCTGGTCCGAAACAAAGGGCAGACCGCACTGCGTGCACATGGGGGAGCGCACCCACGCCACCCTCCTGCAAGGGGTGCAGAAATAGCCGGCCACCGCAGCGCTGAAGGCCGCCTCCAGGCCGCCGGCGGACGATGCCGGTGCGGCGGCCCGGAGATCGGCCGCATAGAGCACTCCACACTCACGGCAGCGCCTGGGAAAGGCGGCATTGAGGAAAATGGAGGCCAGGCGACCGGGTATCTCCGGGGCCCTGCGCCGCGATTTCCCGCTCAAGGGGCCGTGGCGTCCCACGCTAGCGGAAGAGGGGCACATGCGGCTTACAGCCTTGCGGCGATGGCGGCGGCAAAGGCCGAGCATTTGATCTCCCGGGCACCCTCGATCTGACGCGCCAGATCATAAGTCACCAGACCCTCTTTTATCGTGGCCCGCAACGCCGCCCTGAGGCGCTCGGCCGCCTCGCCCCAGCCCAGATGATCGAGCATCATGGCGCCCGACAAGATCAAGGAGCTGGGGTTGACCTTGTCCAGGCCGGCATACTTGGGGGCCGTTCCATGGGTGGCCTCGAAAACGGCGCAGGCATCGCCGATGTTGGCGCCCGGCGCCATGCCCAACCCGCCCACCTGGGCGGCCAGGGCATCGGAGATGTAGTCGCCGTTCAGGTTGGGCGTGGCGATGACGGAGTACTCCTCGGGCCGCAGCAGGACTTGCTGGAAGAGCATGTCGGCGATGCGGTCCTTAATCACCACCTTGCCTTGCGGCGCCTGGCCGGCATGGTGGTCGAAAAGCTCGGCCTCGGTGATGGTCTGGTCGCCGAAACGCTCGGCAGCCACCTGGTAACCCCATTGGCTGAAAGCCCCTTCGGTGAACTTCATGATATTGCCCTTGTGCATCAAGGTCACGCTGGGCAGCCGCATTTCGATGGCATGGGCGATGGCCCTGGCAACCAGCCGCTTGGTTTTTGCTTCGCTGATGGGCTTGATACCGATGCCGGTCATACTGCCCAGGGCGGTTCCCATCTCGGTGTTGAGAAAATCGATGACCTTGACGGCCTCCTCGCTGCCCGCCGGCCACTCGACGCCCAGATAGGTATCTTCGGTATTCTCCCGAAACACCACCATGTCGATCTTGCAAGGGTCTTTCATGGGACTTGGCACCGGATCGATATAGCGCACCGGTCGTACACAGGCATACAGGTCGAGCCGTTGGCGGATGGCCACATTGAGACTGCGCATTCCTGTACCCACCGGCGTGGTCATGGGACCCTTGATGGCCACGACATGCTCGCCAATAGTGTCCAGGGCTTGCTGGGAGAGCCACTCTCCGGTCTGTCGATAGCCCTTTTCGCCCACCATCAGTTCCAACCACTGAATTGCCCGCTGGCCTTCATATGCGGCTTCAACGGCCTTGTCCAAAACAAGTCGCGTTGCCGGCCAGATGTCGGCGCCGATTCCGTCGCCTTCGATAAACGGAATGATGGGCCAGGCCGGCACTTCCAATCGGCCCTTAGGCGACACTCTAATTTTGCGAGGTTTCTCACTTGTCATGATGGGGTATCTTCCTCCTTGATGACGGCTTCCCGCGCTGCCGGAAAGCCTCGTAGATGATTACCGCGGAAGCCGCCGAAGCGTTGAGCGACGTTAGCGCCCCGCTGCGCGGTATGCAGAGGGCAAAATCGCAATGTCTCTTCACAAGCGGCCGGATGCCCTTCTCTTCGCCGCCGACGACCAGGGCCAATGGTCCTGTCAAATCGGCGTCGAACAGGTTTTCAGGCGACCTGTGGTCCGCAGCCGCGATCCAGAGACCCTCGGACTTGAGCTGCTCAAGCGCCCGGCTCAGGTTGGTCACATAGGCCAGGCGCATATGCTCCAGAGCGCCGGCCGAGGCCTTGCTGGCTGCGGGCGATGGCGGCGCTGAGCCATGCCTGGGCAAAATGATCCCCTGCAGACCGGCGCTATGGGCGGTTCGCGCTATGGCGCCAAGGTTTTGGGGATCGACGATCTGGTCCAGCACCAGAATAAAGGCCGCACACCGCTCTGCAACGGCAGCCTGCAAGATAGCATCGATTGAGCTGCATGGATAGTCGGAAACTGCGGCCCCGACTCCCTGGTGGCGGCTATGTCCCACCAGGGCGGTCAGCGACTGAAAATCGACAGTACGCAAAGCCGCGCCACCGCGTCGCGCCAGGGCCATTAAGCGCTCTACGCGGAGGCTGCGCTTCTCCTTAAGCGTGTAGAGCGTCTCTATCTTGCGCCGGCGTGCGCGCAGAGCCTCCGAAACAGGATGATAGCCCCAAAGCACGGTATGTTTTGCCGCCATTAGCGCTCCTAATTCAGGTGCCGCGATAGTGGGATATGAGGTCGATCATGGTCTGGGTGGCGACCTTAAGATCGTCATTGACGACGATGTGGGCATAGCGATCTTTTTGGGCCAACTCTTTTCTGGCATTCTCCAGCCTGAGGGCTATGGTGGCGGGATCATCGGTAGCCCGGGAAGTCAGGCGCTGCTCAAGCAGTTTAAATGCCGGCGCCATGATGAAGATGGTCACGGCATGGGGAAAGAGCTTAACGATCCGCCGTCCCCCCTGGACATCAATGTCCATCAATATATCCCGTCCCTTTGCCAATGCGCGGCCAATCCAACGCGCCGAGGAGCCATAGTAGTTGCCGTGAACCTTGGCCCACTCGGCCCAGCGCCCAGCGGCGATGCCCTGCTCGAAGACCGCCTGGGAGACAAAATGATACTCGCGCCCCTCCTGCTCCCCCGGACGCGGTTTGCGCGTGGTATAGGAGACCGAGTAGGCCAGGCAGGGCATATGCCGGCGGACCGCCAGGCAGAGGGTACTCTTGCCAGCGCCGGAGGGGGCCGATACGACAAAGAGACGGCCGACCTTATGGGGTTGGCCATTTTTGGGTGAACCGACGCCCTGCGAGGTCATGGATCAGCCCTTATCTGCAGTGAGCATCTCGAATCTTTGGGAAATGGTCTCAGCCTGAATGGCCGAAAGGATGATGTGATTGCTATCCATTATGATGATCGAGCGGGTGCGGCGTCCATGGGTGGCGTCCACCAGGTGCTTATCGTCCTTGGCTTCATCCTTGAGCCGTTTCATGGGCGCTGAATTGGGAGAAACGACGGACACTATCCGATCGGCCACCACGGTGTTGCCAAATCCTATGTTGAGCAGATTTTTTTCCATGCGACATCCTTTCAATTGCTACTCAATGTTTTGAACCTGTTCCCGCAGCTTCTCGATTTCCGCTTTGATCTCCACAATCGTGTAGGCAGTATCTGCCTGTCCCACCTTCGCTCCCATGGTATTAAACTCCCGGTTCAATTCCTGCAACAAAAAATTGAGCTTGCGCCCGGCCGGCTTACCCGCCTGCATGATGTCGCGGAATTGCTGAATATGGCTGCGGGCACGGACAATCTCCTCGGAGATATCGCCATGGTCGGCAAGCAGGGCCGCTTCCTGGACGATGCGGGCGGGATCGAGTTCCACCAATCCCTCGGTCAAGGCCTCCAGGCGGGCCCGCAGCTTGTCGCGGTAGATTGCCGGCAGTCCCTGGACGGCAATTGAAATCCTGCCCAGACGCTCCTGGATGAAGTCGAGCCGCTGGTCCAGATCACGCGCCAGAAAATCCCCCTCCTTAATTCGCATCCGCTCCACGGAGTCGAGGGTTTGCCGCAGCAGGGCCTCGATCACAGGCCATTGCGAATCGACATCGCTGCATTGGGCCGGGACCATCAGGCCTTGCAGCTCCAGCAGGTGGGCCATGGGATCTCGGACTTTGATCTGCAACTCCTTTTCCAGTCGGCGCATGGCGGCAAGATAGGCCCTGGCTCTGGGCAGATCGATATCGAAGGCGCAGGCCGCCTCGGAGTAGTCATTGATCTTGATGCGAACTTCCACCCGGCCGCGGGCAAAAATAGTCGCCACCAGCTTTTTGATCCGTTCCTCAAAGATGGCCAGGCTGGACGGCAGGCGCAGGACGAGGTCGAGGTGCCGGCTATTGTAAGATCGGATCTCCACACTGGCGGAGATGGCATCAGCGGACTTTTCCCTGGCGGCATATGAGGTCATGCTCTTCAGCATAGGATCTCTCTTCCTATAGATCTATTCTA
>CAZGPF010000042.1:0-8450 GCA_964527275.1 uncultured Desulfosarcinaceae bacterium | reverse complement strand
CGCTATATGGAAAGGCCTGAAGGGCCGAAGATGAAGTGCTCTGAGTAGTTACGAAGAAGTTAAGTTTTTACCGGGCACCTTAGCCCTTAAAACATGTAAACACGTTCCACGGATCGACGTGGACTCGACCCCGGAGCACTAAAAGTTATTAGCGCTGCGGAGTTTTTCTTGTAAACCGTTGATATCAAAAAGGAGGTTGGCATGGCAGTAAAGGTGATTATCAAACGCAGGGTTCCCGATACCAAAGCACGCGAGATGATTCCACTGTTCAGAAAAATGCGCTCTATGGCCATGAACCAGGAGGGATACATTGCCGGCGAGACACTGCGCAACATGAACGAACCCGAAGATTTTATCGTAATCAGCAACTGGCAATCATCAGGCCATTGGACCGCGTGGCTGAAAAGCTCCCAACGTCGTAAGATCCAAAATCATATCGACAAGCTGCTAGGCGGTCAGACCCAATACGAGATCTACCACTACGGCTTTTGGGAGTAATCCCGCAAGCGAACGGTCATTGGCCAAAGGTATTTAAAATCTGGCCGGTGGCGCTTTGCAGATCATAGGCCGCCTGGTGCAGGGCGGCGCGGGCATTTGTCAGGCTCACACTCGCTCGGGTCAGATCCCGTTGTGCCTCGTTGAGACGTACCAGGGAGCCCACGCCGGCCTTATACTCTTTTTCCACCAGGTCTCTGTTTCTTTTCACCAGATCGGCATTGGCGCGCTGT
This sequence comes from uncultured Desulfosarcinaceae bacterium, assembly GCA_964527275.1. Taxonomy (GTDB): domain Bacteria; phylum Desulfobacterota; class Desulfobacteria; order Desulfobacterales; family Desulfosarcinaceae; genus JARRKU01. The sequence continues at coordinate 7,722 of CAZGPF010000042.1, read as the reverse complement.
AGCAGCAGTTGCTGCTGGGCCGACGATACGCGCGCGGCCGTGGCGCGCACCTCGGCGGCGATGTTGAGCTTGACCGCCTGCCGCGATTTTTCAGCCTCGCGCAGCCGCGCTTTGGCCTCCTGGTGCTGCGCCTTGAACAATCCGCCGGCAAAAAGATTGTAGGTCAGGCTGATAGCCACCGTGTCGCCGAAGTCATCCTCTTCGAAATCCTTATCATCGTAACGCTCGCCCGCGTAAGTCGCCGACAGAGCCAGGGTGGGAAAGTAGTAGTTGGCCCGCTGGACCTTGACGTCGGCCGCAGCCAGCCTTACCGCCCATTGGCCCTGTTGTAAATCGGGACGCCGGTTTTGGGCCGCCTCCAGTAAATGCGTCAGGTCGGGTGGCGCCAGCTCATCCTTGGTTGCCGGTGCCAGCCGGGACAACTCAATTCGCGCCGGCATTGCGGCATCGGCAAGGCCCAGCAGCGCCGCCAATGCGATGCGGGAGGTTTGATAGAGACGCTGGGCCACGATGCGATCGGAGATGGCTGAATTGGCCCGCACCTGGAAGTTGAGAACGGCACTCAATGCGCCGGTGCCCGCTGCATTGCGCAACTTCGCCTCCGTGAGCTGGCGCTGGTTGAAGGCCTCATCGGCCTTTGCGATGGCGATATTCTCCAACGCCAGTTGGGCGTTTAGGAAGGCGCCGACTACCGATTGCAGTAGTACGCGGCGGACATCGTCGTTGGCCGCCATGCTGACCCGCTTGCCGTGCCGGGCCATGGCCAGAGTGAATTCGCGGGCGAACCCGTCAAACAAGATCCAGCTGGCCGTCAGGCTGGCGGAGTAGATATCTTGAGCCTCCTCCGTGGTGGTTGAGCCGAGGGCCTGGAGCAGTTGGATCTGCTGGGAGTTTGCGGCAAGGTTCACCCTCGACGCGGCAGCATTGAAATTCACGGTGGGAAAATAAGCCGAGTATGCCTGTAACACCGCCTGGCGCGCCTGCAGCAATCTCTCCCGGGCGGCGGCGGCGGTCGGGTTGCCGGCCAGGGCGATCCTGGCCGCGGCTGGCAGGTCCAGGGTCTCGATGCCCGCTAGCACATCGGACGGCCCCTCGGCAAAGAGTGGCTGGGACCAACCCAGGGTGATTGCCAGGATGGCCGTAACCAGCCATGCAAGATCCAACCACGAAGATAGGCACTTCATAAGGACTCCTTATACCTTGTCTTATTGATTCGACGATCCGTAGTAGCTTGCCGGTGAGGCGGCTTCTCTATCCACCATCAAGTCTACATGGCGGTCCCGGGCTGGCTCCATCTCCACGCGCCGGGGCCATTTACCCTTGGCGAGCCTGTGGGCCAATAGGCGCAGGTCGTTGAGAATGGTCAACAGGCTGGGTACCAGCAACAGGGTCAGCAAAGTGGCAAAGGCCACTCCCGCCGCCAGGGAGAGGGCCATGGGAATCAGAAACCGGGCCTGGAAGTCGGTCTCCAGGATCATGGGCGCCAGGCCGCCCACGGTGCTTACGCTGGTCAGGACGATGGCCCTGAAGCGACGGGCGCCGCCGGCGATAATGGCGTCGAAAAAGGGCATGCCCTCGGCCAGGTTTTCGTTGATGCGCTCTATGAGCACGATGGAATCGTTGACCACCACGCCGGTGAGGGCCACCATGCCGAACATGCTGATCATGGTGAGGTCGTAGCCCATAACCAGATGGCCCAGCATGGCGCCGATGATCCCGAAAGGCACGGTAAACATAATCACGAAGGGCTGGGCATAGGAGCGAAAGATGGTGGCGATAATAATGAAGATGCCCAGAAGCGCCAGAGGATATCCCACCCCCAGCGGCGTGAAGGCTTCGCGCATCTTTTTCTGCTCACCCTGCTGAGCAATTTTGATTCCCGGATATTTGCGCGTCAGTTCAGGAAAAAAGTCGGCCTTCAACTCGGCACAGATCTCATTGGCATTGGCCTTGTTGGTATCCACGCCGGCACCGACCACCACCCGGCGCATGCCGTTCGCCCGGCTGATGTCGGCATACCCTGGTGCGAAGGTCAGATCGGCCACCGAAAGCAGCGGCACCTCACGACCGCCGGGGATGCGGATACGCACGCGCTCCAGGTCCGCCAGGCGACGGCGTTGGCCGGACGTGTAGCGTACCTTGACGCGCACATCGTCACGGTCGCGCTGCAGCCTCAAGGCCTCGGTGCCATAATAGCCTGTATAGATCTGGCGCGCCAGGTCCTCCAGGGTGACGCCCAGCGGGCGGGCTTCGGGCTTCAATGAGAGCTGGATTTCGTTCTTACCGGCGGAGTAGTCCGACCGGACCTGGTTCACGCCTTCAAATTTTTTAAGACGCGTCATCAAGTCGTCGGAGGCCGCCAGGATATCGGCCATGTTATGACCCCGCACCCAGATTTCGATGGGGTCGCCAGGGGGGCCGGCGTTGAGGCCGGCGAACGTCAGGGCCTTGATTCCCGTGAGGGGGCCGATCTCATCCTCCCAGCGCGTCATAAGATCTTTGGCCGACACGCCGCGCTCCTCCGAGGGCAGCAAGTAGGCTTGCACGGAACCCACATGGGGGCCGGTCCGGGGGAAATCCTCCAGGGTCCGTCCCACCATCTTCAGGCGGTCGATCAGCAGAGGTTTGCCGCTGGAGGTCTCGGTATTTTGCTCCAGGACCAGCAGGGACTCTTCGATGTACGCCAGGGCGTCGCTGGTAATGTCGGCGGGGGTGCCGCTGGGATATTCGACCGTGGCGGTCATGATGAACCCGTCGATCTCGGGCATGACTTCGAATTTTAAAATGCCGCCTTTAACCAATCCCAGGCTCAACATAAAAACGGTGATGGCTACCGACAGGGAGATATAGCGCCAGTAGAGCACTTTACTCAAAAATGGAATGTACACCCGATTTATAAACCACTCCATCCTGCCGGAGACGGCCTGGTGGATGCGCTCCAGACGTCGGCTGAAGCCATTCAACTCGCCATTGTCCTTGTGCACCTCGGGCAGGTGGCTCAGATGGGCCGGCAGTATCAACAGGCACTCCACCAGCGATACCGCCAGGCAGGCTATGGCCACCGCCGGAATGATGGCGATGAACTTGCCCATGATGCCGCCCACATGCGAAAGCGGTATGAAGGCCACGATAGAGGTCAGCACGGCGGCAATCACCGGCATGCCGACCTCGCTGACTCCATCCACGGCGGCGCGCAGCGGCGGTTTGCCTAGTTTGCGGTGTACATAGATGGCTTCGCCTACCACGATGGCGTCGTCCACCACCACCCCCAGGACCATGATGAAGGCGAACAGGGAGAGCATGTTGATGGTTCCGCCGATGCCCCACAGGATCACCAAGGCTCCGGCGATGGAGATGGGAATCCCCATTCCGGCCCAGAAGGAGAGCCGAGCATTGAGAAAGAGGTAGAGCATCAGAAAGACGACGCTCATGCCTATAATGCCGTTTTTGGCCATCAGTCTGATGCGGTCGCGCAGCATGTCGGTGAAATCCGAAAGCACTTTCAGATTGATGCCTTGCGGCAGTTGGTCGGCGCGCCGGCCGATATAGTCGGTCACGGCTTCGGAGATTGCCAGCGCATCCTCTTCGGAGGTTTTGGAGATCCAGATGATCACCGCCGGATCACCATTGATGAAGCCTTTGATGGGATCTTCCTCGAAGGCATCCTTGATCTCGGCCAGGCGATCTAAGGTGATGATCCGGCCGTCGGGTTCGGCCAGCACGACAATGGACGCCAACTCCTTATCCGTATATTTGCGTCCCATGGTTCTCAAGCGGATCTCTTCGCCGCGGGTGCGGATGGTCCCGCCGCCGAGATTGAGGTTGCCGCGCCGCACGGCCGCCGAGACCTGATCAAAGGTCAGGCCGTACTGTCGCAGACGCTCCTCCGACACCTCGATGGCGATCTCATACTGCCGCGTACCGTAAACGAAAACCTTGGACACCGGCTCCAATTGTCGGATTTCATCCTTGATTCGCTCGGCCCACTCTTTGATCCGCCGTTCGGGCATATCGGCCGATAGATAGAGCAGCAGGACCGGATCGAGGATCTTCAGCTCTTCAATTACCGGCTCTTCCGCATCTTCGGGAAACGACGAGATGGCATTGATCTTGGTGCGCACCTCGTTCATGACTTTGTCGATGTTGTAATTGGTGCTTACTTCCAGACGTGTCATGCTGACATTCTCGGTGGAGGTCGATTCGATCAGCGTGAGCCCTTCCAGTCCTTCGAGAGTCTCCTCGATCTTGCGGCTGACCCCCTCTTCGACCTCTTCAGGGTCCGCGCCCGGGTAAGGCACGGTAATCCAGATCATATCGAGTGAAAATTCGGGAAAACTCTCCCGGGTCATGGACGATAAGGAGAGAGCGCCGGCCAGAAAAATCATCACCAGCATGATGTTGGCAAACACCGTATTGCGGGCGAAGGCAGCGAGGATTTTATTCATTGCGAGCGATCCTTACTAGATGCTTGGCATGCGGTTATGACTCGTCGTTCGTGAGGACTTCCAGCAATGTATTTTCCAAAGGGTCCACCAGGCGGGTGGTAATCACGGCATCCCCGCTCTTGAGACCGCTTGTGATATAGGCAAAATCACCGTCCACCCTGGCAACCTGCACCGTGACGGTTTTGAGGCGCTGGTCGACCGCCATGTAAACGGTATTTTTATAGCTCACGGCTTCGCGGGGTACTTGAAACGCATTGGCCAGCTCGCGTCCCGGAATCTCGGCTATGCAGAACATGCCCTCCACCAGCGGCAGAACGCCTTTTTCAGATTGCGCGGCTGCGGTGTCAATGCGGATGGCCACTGTCACTGTGCGGGTTTTTTGGTCGAAGGCCACGACACGGTGCAGCTTCCCCTGCCACCCATGGCCCTGCTTGTCCTCGGTCCAGCGAATGCGGCAGGTCACGGCCCTGGGATTGCCGAACCAGGCGCCGGACGATGGCTTGCCGCTATCCTCGAATTGAATCCATCGGCGTACGTCCCGACTGTCAAGGGGGACCTGAAGCTCCAGGATGGTGTCGTCGGTCAGGGTCGCTAATACAGGTCCGGGAGAGACATACTGACCCTTTTCGGCGGAGACCAGGGTCAGCCGGCCGGTAAAGGGGGCTTTCACCCGGCAGCGGTCCAGATTGGCCCGCGCCCGCGCCAGCCGCGCCTTGGCCGCAGCCAGACTGGCACTCGCTTCCTTGATACGGATGGGGTAGAGGGTCACGGCCTGAGCCATCTGGTCGGCCTGGTCCGCAGTGGCATTATAGGCCTGCTCGGCCCGGTCCATCCCCGAGTGCGTACCGACCTTGTGCCGCGTGAAAAGATCGTCGATGCGGTCGAACTCCGCCTTGGCCAGCGTCCTGTTGCGCTCTATGGTCTTCAAGCGCTCTTCGTCGATGGCGGCCTGCGTCTTAAGGCGCATCACCGCGTTGGTGAACTGAGCCACCTCGGCCTGGGATTGGGCCACGGCGGACACATAGTCCCTAGGATCGATCTCAAAGAGCCGTTCGCCCCGCGAGATAATCTCTCCCACCTCGAGGCGTGGGTGTACGGCAGTCACCTGGCCGGCCACCTGCGCGGAGAGGTTCACCGAGTTGAGGGCCTGCACCTGGCCGAACCCGGTGATGGTCACCGCCATCGATCTGGGGGTCATCTTTAGCACCTCGACCCGCAGAGACTGCTCTTGGATTTCGGCTTCGGCCGGCGGTTTTTTCAGGCCCGAGAGGCCAATCAATCCGCCGACGCCGACGGCCAGGATCGCGGCGCTGATCGCCACGCGCTTGAGGATCTGCCGCCACTGACTGTCAGTCCCGATATTTTTGAATATCTTCCCACCAACTTTTAGATAGCTCATTTCTTGTAGCGCCTTTATCGTTTTTTCAAACCACCTGCCGTGTTGATCTAATGGGCGGTCGCCGCGGGCAATCGTTTGCGCGGCAGGCTGACCCTGAAGGTGGTGCCTTTGCCAGGGCGGGAGTGTAGTTTGATGCCGCCGCCGTGCTCCTGTATGATCTTGCGGGTCATCAGCAGCCCCAGACCCGTACCGCCCAACCCTTTGGTAGTGAAAAAGGTGGTGAATACCTTATTCCTGACCGCCTCCTCCATGCCGCAGCCATCATCGCTGACTTCGTAGCAGATAGTGCCGTTTTTCTCGAAAACAGTCAGCTTGACCTCGGTGCCGCAAAGTGGCTGATCTTCGCTTGCACCCACGCAGGCATCCAAGGCGTTGCCCACCAGGTTGGTCAGGCTCTCATGCAGGCTCTCGTAATCGAGGGGCGCCGGTTCCATGGCCTGGCAACGTAGAATCAACTCAATGCCCAGTTTGTCGGCTTTGGGTTGGTACATCTCGGCCACCTCTTTGGCGATGCGGTTGGGATCGTTCAATTGGGGGTTCATGCGGCGCCCCTTGGCATAGCCGAGAAAGGCTTTTACAAAGTGGGAGATGCGCTTGGTATTGCGGTCCAGCATGACCATGCCTTTTTGAATACGTTGCAGGTCGCCTTTTCCGATCCCCGTGTTGAGCATATACATGCCACCGTCTAGAGCGGTGGTCAAGTTCTTGATCCCGTGGGCCAGCCCGGCCACGGTCTGACCTACGGCGGCCAGGCGTTCGGCTTCGAGCTTCTCCTCCTCCATCTGCTTCAGTTCGCTGAGGTCCTGGATGGAGAAGGCCGCGCCTATGGAACGCTCACCCATGAGCAGGCGATGGCCCACAAGGCGCACCGGCCGCTGGCAGCCGGCAACATCCACGATCCGGGTTTCGGGCAGGTAGACTTGGCGTGGGCCATCAATGACTTTTTTCAGGAAACCCGCAGGCAGAATAGCACTCAGCTCCCTTTCCGTCAGTTTCTCATCGGGCCGGATGGCAAAAAGCTTACGGGCCGCGGGATTGCAGATAGTGACATCGCCCTTTCCGTCAACCGCGAAGATGCCGTCCATGGAGGTAGTGACAATGGTTTCCAGAAAAGCGTGGGCAAACTGCAGGCCATCCTGCAGCTTGAGCGATTCGGTGACATCCACCGCCAACTCCATGACCATGTCGAATTCGCCGTTGGTCATGCGCAGAGGCACCGTGATCACATGCAGATGCACGGTCTGCCCCCCCTTGTCCCGCCATACGTGATGGCCGGTGTGCATCCGGCCGTCGGCAAAGGTTTGGCGCGCCGTGCACTCCCCGCACTTGCTATCTTCTCCCTTCAGGCCGCTGTAGCAGTGTAGGCCTTCGAGATCGCCCAACATGTCGCGGGCCCGTGCGTTGGTCTTGACGATGCGATAGTCCCTGTCGATGATCAACACGTTGCAAGGTACCTGATCGAAGAGGAGCTGGTATTCCCGCCGGATCTGCTCCGACTCGGTGATATCGGTGCACATATCGATGAGATAGGGGATAGAGCCATCCGCGTCGGCCACCGGTATGGTGTGTTTGATATAGCGGGTCAGGCGTCCCTCTCTATCGTAGCCGACCTCCTCGTTTACCCGGGGCTTGCCGTCTGTGAAGGTCTTGGCACCATGGCAGCGGGCACATTTCTTGTCACGGCTTTTATAGACCTGGTAGCACTTGCGCTGCCGCCAGGCACCGAACATGCGCTCGAAGGCATCGTTGGCGTACACCAGATCGTAATGCTGGTCGATCACGACGATGGCCATGGGAACGACATCGAACAGGTGCTCCCTCAGCCAGTTGGCGAGCAGTCTGGGGGGCCTGGCCATGGGGTCACTCCTTTGTACCTGT
>CAZGPF010000041.1:0-8535 GCA_964527275.1 uncultured Desulfosarcinaceae bacterium | reverse complement strand
GCTATATGGAAAGGCCTGAAGGGCCGAAGATGAAGTGCTCTGAGTAGTTACTATCCTTTTTATTAACAGATGATCCTTGCAACCGTATTACGCTGGGCTCCAATTCAACCCCGCCGAGTATCAAATCGATCAGATTCCCAGGTAGGCCTTGCGAACTTCCTCATTGGCCAACAGGTTAGCGGCCGTATCGGCCAGAGTGATGCGGCCGTTTTCCATCACATAGCCCCGGTGGGCCATCTTGAGCGCCAGGTTGGCGTTTTGCTCCACCAGAAAGATGGTAGTGTGGCTCTCGGCGTTGATCTTCTTGATTATCTCGAAGATATGCTTGACCACCAGCGGCGCAAGGCCCAGGGAGGGTTCGTCTAATAATAGCAGCCGCGGCCGGGCCATCAGGGCGCGGGAGATAGCCAACATCTGCTGTTCGCCTCCCGATAGGGTCCCGCCGGCTTGGTGACGGCGCTCGGCCAGGATGGGAAACAGCTCGAATACGTACTCCAAATCGACAGCGACGGCCTTATTGTCGGTGCGCAAAAAGGCGCCCATGTCAAGATTTTCAAGCACATTCAGATAGGGAAATATGCGCCGGCCCTCGGGCACCTGGGAGATGCCCCGGGCCACGATCTGATGGGGCGAGAGGTGATCGATGGACTCACCGTCGAAGATGATTTGACCGCTGCGCGGAGGCACCAGCCCGCAGATGGACATCAAGGTTGTGGTCTTGCCTGCGCCGTTGGCGCCGATCAAGGTGACGATCTCGCCTGCCGAGATTTGAAGGCCGATCCCCTTGAGTGCCTGGATATTACCATAGCAGGCATATAGGTCCCGCAGTTTAAGCATCCAGTTCTTCTCCCAGGTAGGCCTTGATCACTTCAGGGTTCTTGCTGACTTGCTCGGGGCTGCCTTCGGCGATCTTTTTGCCACAGTCCACCACGTAGATGCGGTCTGACAGACTCATCACCAACTTCATGTCGTGTTCGATGAGCAGGATCGATATCTTCTCCCGTCTACGCAGTTGGATGATCATCGCATCCAGTTCGCGAGTCTCCTGAACATTCATGCCCGCGGCCGGCTCGTCGAGCAGCAGTAAAAACGGCTCGGTGGCCATAGCCCGGGCGATCTCCAGCCGGCGTTGGGCCCCGTAAGGCAGGTTTTTGGCAAACTCGTTGACATATGTACCCAGGCCGAACTTGGTCAGGATCTTATGGCTGTCGGCCACCACCTGGCGTTCTTCCCGGCGCGCGGCCGGAGTGCGCAAGATGGCACCGGGAATGCCGGTGCGCAGGCGGCAGTGGCGACCGATCATCACGTTTTCCAGCACGGTCATGTTCTGGAACAGGCGGATATTTTGAAAGGTCCGCGCCATGCCCCGGGTGGTAACCTGGTCCGGCTTGAGCCCGTTTAACAGCGAACTGGCACCGTTTTGGGTGGAGGTCAGCGTCATAGTGCCCTTGGTTGGAGGGTAGATGCCGGTGATGCAGTTAAACAGCGTGGTCTTGCCTGCGCCGTTGGGGCCGATCAGGGCCACGATCTCACCCGGCTCGACTTGCAGATCGAGACTGTCGAGAGCCCGCAGGCCGCCGAAATCCATTGTCAGGTTGGAAAGCTCGAGTACTGGTTTCATTTTCTTAAAGCCGATAGATCTTGCGCACATCGGAAATGATCCCACCGGGACGGAAGACCATCATGATCACCAGCACGGCACCGAAGACCAGCATGCGGTATTGGCTGAACGCACGCATATATTCGGGGAGCAGTTTGATGGCGAAGGCACCCACAATCACCCCGACGATAGATCCCATACCGCCCAAAACCACACAGCACAGGATGATCACCGACTCCCAGATGGTAAAGCTGGCCGGATTGATAAAGGTGGTTTTGGCGGCAAACATCACTCCGCCCATACCCGCCCATGTTGCGCCCAAACCAAAGGCCGACAGCTTGGTGCGGGTTTTGTTGATTCCCATGGCCTGGCAGGCGATCTCATCTTCGCGCAGCGCCATCCAGGCACGGCCGATGCGCGCATCTTGCAGCCGACGGACCACAAAGACGGTAAAGATGGTAAGCCCGATCATCAGATAGTAGAGATAGGCCATGTGCTGCTGGAGCGTTAAATCGATGCCCAGGAAACCGGGCCGCGGGATATTGGCGATTCCGCTGGGGCCGAAGGAAAATGCATTCCAGTTTTCCAGCACCAGCCGAATGATCTCGCCAAAACCGAGGGTGACGATGGCCAAATAGTCGCCCCGTAGCCGCAGCACCGGAAAGCCCAGCACGATACCGAAGATCAGACCCAACACTCCGCCGATCGGCAGGCAGAGCCAGAAGCCAATGCCGAAATGGTAGTTGAGCAGCGCATAGGTATACGAACCCACGGCGAAAAAAGCCACATAGCCTAAATCGAGCAGGCCGGCCAGACCCACGACGATGTTCAAGCCCAAGGCCACCACCACATAGATCAGCGCGGTGGTCATGATATCGATCTGGTACAAGTTGGAGATAAAGGGAAAAGCGATCATACCGATGGCCGCCAGCGCCATTACCGGCCGCGAAGAGAGGCGGTCGGAGAGCAGCTTTTGACTGAAAGTCGGACTGGCGTTCTGGCGCAAGGCACCCTTTTCGGCGCTGGCCTCTTTGCGTTGGATCAGGTAGCGCCAGGCGAAAGAGAGCAAAAAGGAGCCGACACCAATGAAAAACATGCGATGCCAGCGCCACTCGACGGTATTGTTTGTGGTGTTGACCTGGATAACCATGATGGGAAAGGTCAGGATCATAAACCAGAGGCAGACCAACAACGAACGTTTGATCTCTTTGCGGCTCAGCAACCTATCGCCTTGGGGCTTATCCATATCTATAGTCATCCATTCAGCCTGGCGCTATTTTTAAACTTTACCGGCGGCGCTGCGGCCCAGAATACCCGCCGGGCGGAAGATCAGAATAAAAACCAGAATCACAAAGGCAAACACATCCTCGTAGTCGCTGGAGATGTAGCCGGTGAAAAAGCTTTCGGTCATGCCCAGCACCAGCGAGCCCAGTACCGCGCCGGGCATCGAGCCGATGCCGCCGAGCACGGCGGCCACAAAGGCTTTGATGCCGGCAATAAAGCCGATGTAATAGTTGATCTGCCCGATATGCGAGGCGATCAATATGCCGCCGATAGCCGCAGTGGCCGAGCCTACCACAAAGGTAGTGGAGATCACGCGGTCCACGTCGACCCCCACCAGCATGGCCATATCGCGGTCCTGGCTGGTGGCGCGCATGGCCTTGCCCATGCGCGTAAACTTGATCATGAAAGTCAGCACGGCCATGACGACGCCCGTGACGACATAGATTACGAGCTCCGATGAGCGCACGATATGCTCAATGGGCTCCATGAATTTAAAGTCGGGTACCAGGGACGGAAAGGGCAGAAAGTCGGAAGTCTGGGCTAGCAGCACGTAGTTTTGCAAAAACAGGGACATACCGATGGCGCTGATCAGCGCCGAAAGCCGCGGGGCTTTACGCAGAGGCTTGTAGGCGATCTTCTCCATGGTCCAGCCGTAGGCCGCCGAATATACCACGGCCACCACCGCAGCGATCACCAAAATAGCCGGCGTGGGCCAGCCGGCCATGGTCAGCAAGCCCGCGACGATCAGCCCGGTGAAGGCCCCGATCATATAAATTTCGCCGTGGGCGAAATTTATCAACTGGATGATACCGTAGACCATGGTGTAGCCCAGGGCTATCAGGGCATAGATGCTACCGCGGGTCAGCCCGCCTAAAAAGAGCTCGAAAAAATACTCAAAGTCCATGCGACGGTGTCCTTGACAGCCGGCGCGCTGCGGCGGGCATAGGATCGTGCCGCGGCGACGGCATTGCACCGCAAGAGACGCCGCGGCGTTAAAAAAGAAGGGAACGGGCGCGCCTTCGCGGGCCTGTTCCCATATTTAAAAAGACTACTGGATTTCGACGTATTTGCCGTTTTGGACCTGGTACATGGCAAAACCGACGCCGATGGCGTCGCCGCGCTGGTCAAACTTGATCTTGCCCAAGGTGGTATCGACCTCCTTGGTCCGCAGGGCATTGACGATGGCGTCATAGTCGGTGGAGCCGGCGTTTTCAATGGCACCCAGCAGCGCGTAGGCAGCGGCCACGGCATTGTCAAAGAAAGCACCCGGATCGGCGTTGTATTTTGCCTTGTGCTTGGCCAGGTAATCGATGGTCATGGGATTACTGCTGACGTCTTTGGGGCCGGTGGCATAGACACCTTCGGCATATTTTCGGGCCACCTTGATGAAGGTGACGTCTTTGACGCCGTCATCGGAGATAAAGATGGTCTTCATCTTCTTTTTGCGCATCTGGGTGATGATCTTCGAGGCTTCGGGATGGTAGCCGCCGAAGATCACTGCTTCGGCCTTGGAGCGTTTGATCTTCTGCACCACGGCCGAGTAGTCCACGGCATCAGGGGTGATTCCCTCATAGAGCACCAACTTGGCGCGCGGATCGGCTTCCAGAAAGCCCTTGGCAAACTCGGCCAGGCCCTTGCCGTAGTCGCCTTTGTCATGCAGCACAGCGATCTTTTTAACCTTCAAAACGTCCAGGGCGAAGTCGACTTCCAGACGCGCCTGAGCATCGTCGGAGGCGATGGTGCGAAAAAAATTGGGATAGGCGCCGCTATGGGTCAGCGCCGGGTTGGTGGCCGACGGGGACATGACCACTTTCCTGGAGCTTTTGTAAATACCCAAGGCCGCCTTGGTAGCCCCAGAGCAGATGTGCCCCAAGACCACGGCTACATCAGCGCCTACAAGTTTGGTGGCCGTGCTGGTAGCCACTTCGGGCTTGCAAACATCGTCTTCGATAATCAATTCTACTTTCTTGCCCAGTACACCGCCTTTAGCGTTGATGTCCGCAACCACCAGCTTGGCGGCATAGGCCGTGGGAAGGCCATACGAGGCCAGGTTGCCACTGTAGGGTCCGGCGACGCCCATTTTAATGGTGTCGGCCGCTATCGCTGAACCAAAAAAGGCCATTGACAGGACCATCATCATGGCCACGACGGTCAACATTTTGATTGCTCGATGCTTCATTTTGAATTCTCCCTTCATCCAATGTTGTGTTCAAGCACTATACGTAGATATAATTCCGAGTTGACTCATGGATTTGATAGTCATTCGGCAACTGTGGTTTATATCCATGATTGAACTTTTGAGTCAAGCACTTCGGCTCTCGTCAAGCAATTACGAGTCTTAGCGAACGAATAGGCTTGAAGCCGACAATTTGTGTCGTGTATAGATTACATGCGTGTTGAATTGTAGCCTGGACTCTGATTGTGTACCTATTCAGGGGGGTTGAAGTGAACAATAGATGATAAGCAGCTGAACTGTAAGCGTTTGCTTAGGTGCCGGATATGCAAGGCTTCCGGGCAAAGCAGATGTACTTTGGTACCTCAAAGGCCCGGCAGCACAGCAGATGCGTTGCTCTGTGAACGCTTACCTGTTTATCGTCGGCAACAGCTAAAGGAGCAGCTTGTGGGCAAAAGAATCGGGCTCGTGGTGAAGAACGATTCAAGGGTTTTAAAGCAGGCCGAGGACCTCCAGCGCTGGCTTGGCGGCCGAGGATGCGATGTCGTCCGCCAACCCGATGAATCCTCCCGGCGGAGAAAAGCGCGACCAGGGGCGGTATCGGCCCCTGCGGGCCTCTATTGTGTCATCGTGTTGGGGGGCGATGGCACCTTCCTCTCCGCAGTTCGATGGCTGGGGCCTAATCAGGCGCCTGTTTTAGGTGTGAAATACGGCGAGGTGGGCTTCATGGCGGAGGCCACCGCCGAACGGCTCTATGCGGTGGTGGAAAATATCCTCACCAATCCGTTCGAGACTCAACAGCGCACGCGTTTGAGTGTCGAGGTGTGGGACGGCCAGAGGCTGGAGGCCGGCGAGACAATATTAAACGACGTGGTTATCAACAAGGGCGCCCTGGCCCGTCTGGCGCATATCAGGACCTATGTAGACGACAAATTTCTTACCGACTACCGCGCCGACGGACTGATCGTGGCCACACCCACCGGTTCCACGGCCTACTCCCTGGCCGCCGGAGGCCCCATTATCCATCCAGAGGTTCAGGGAATCCTGATTACGCCCATCTGTCCCTTTACCCTGACCAACCGCTCCTTGATCGTGCCCGACACGGCCGCCATAAAGATTAAACTGGCTGAAAAATCAGCCGATATTATGCTCACCTTCGACGGGCAGGTGGGACTGCCCATCAATGACCACCACACCATCGTCGTGCGCAAAGATCCCCGCCCGGTGAACATGATCGTCCTGCCCGACCGCCAATATTTCGACGTATTAAAGGCCAAGTTGAAATGGAGCGGTAGCCGGCTCTAAAGATATTTCTAAGGCCGCGCCTGGGCATCGGTGCTTTCCAGCACCGGTTCGGCCGGCAGGTTTGCGCGAATTAAAAAACTCTCGCGCAGCGATTGCACTATCCGGTCGATCTGCTCGACCCCTTCCCGAATTTCATCGATACCGTCTTGAAACGTAGTCGTAATCTCTGGAACCTTGTGGCTGCCGGCCTTGATATTGTCCACGATGACCTTCAAGTCGCCCGTGGAGGCGTAAAGGTCATCGAGAACCTTGCGAACCTGCTCCATGGCCGCGGGTGCCTTGGCGGCGGCAATATCGATGTTTTCCAGAATAGCTCCCATGCGCTCTAAATTGCCCACTATCTGTTTTAATAGTTTCTCGGACCTGAGAATAGTTCCCAGGGGCCCTTTGCCGGCCCGCAGCTCCGCGACAATCAGGGCCGCGTCCTGACTTGTCTTTTCGATATTGTTGAGCGCTGTGTATAAGGGGCCTTTTGGATCTCCGAAGGTCTCGGCGAACATGGCGAATTCCTGTATGACGGCGACCACCATTTTAGCGGTTTTTTCCACCTCGAATTCGGTCAGGAAATCTTCCAGAGAACGCTTCTCCCGGGAGGGGATTTCACCCTGCTCTGGAATCTGCGGCGATTCAGATGAACCGGGGATGATGGAGAGATATTCCGAGCCGATAAATGTCGGGCTCTCAACGACGGCGATGGCATCTTGACGGATGCGGGAAGCATACTTTTCCTGGATGGCCAACCTTACCAGCACCCTGTCATTTTGCAGGGTAATGTCTTTGACTTTGCCGATATCGGTCTTAAACAGCTTGACGGCGGCATTTTTCTGTAGATTGTAACTTTCATTGAACGTCGTGTGGTAAGTAACATGGGTCGCAAACCACTCCTTGCCGCGACCGATAACTACCAAGGTGGCCATGAGCAACAGGGAGACAATGATGACGAAGGCCCCCACGACTCTCTCCTTCCGTGAAAACTCCATCTCCATGGCCGGTTTGTCCTCCTTCGTTTGCGGGTCTAGGCTTCTTCGTGGTGTTGCTTTACCCCACCTTATGATCTCACAAGGTAACTACTCAGAGCACTTCATCTTCGGCCCTTCAGGCCTTTCCATATAGCGATGCTATTATGAAAAGACCTGAATGACCGAACCTAAAGCACTCTGAGCAGTTACAGTTCGAGATAGAATTGTTGCAGTTCGTGCTTTTTTGTGCTTTTTGCCATTACGCTGAGTAGTTACCTCACAAGTAAAAAATAGTGGAGATAAATCCGTTAATGACCAGGCAGTAGAGAAAACATTCGATAGCGGCCCGCGATGTGGCAAGCGGGACTTCGGTGATATCGTGCTTCACCTCCAGGCCGCGATAGATGCTGCTTGCGGTGATTGCGATACCGAACAAGAGCGCCTTGATGATCCCTACCGCAATATCGGTCAAACTAATCGCTTTGGCGATCTGGTGCAAGAAATTCCCCAAGGGGATATAGGTCACCAGCCAGACGATAGCATATCCGCCAAAGATGGAGACCAGCGCAAAGACGATGAACAGCCCCAGTAAGGCTGAGGTTATCCCCACCATGCGCGGTACGCACACGATATGGATCGGGTCCATGCCGCGCATCTCGAGACCATCCAGTTTTTGCGATACGCGCATATAGCTGACTTCCACTGTGACGGCGGTTGCCGTCCTGAGGATGACCAGCATAGCGGTCAGGAAAGGTCCGACTTCGCGTACGATCAGCAGTACGGAGATGCGCCCGAAGTCGTATTGCCCTGAAAGGACGGTAAATTGAATGATGATGGCGCTGCCGACAATCAAGGCGATGGGTACGATGAACGGAAGAGCTTGAACAGCGGCTAAATATAGCTGCTGCATTATCAACCGGTTCACGAGCGCCCTGTTCTCTTTGGGACGGGAGAGGGCCGATACTAGCATCCGATAGGTGAAAGCCAGCAGATCCAGCATATGATTGAAGGAGACGATTGCCTTACGGCCGATATACGCGATGACCCGTTCCATTGTTTCCCACGCTCCAGCATACAATAGAAATGGTTTATGGTATTGTCGTCGTTTTCGCGGGGGCAAAACCAGTATACCGGAATATCGATGATACCGAACTTTTAGTGTAACTACTCAGCGTAATGGCAAAAAGCACAAAAAAGCACCAACTATAACGATT
>CAZGPF010000040.1:0-8559 GCA_964527275.1 uncultured Desulfosarcinaceae bacterium | reverse complement strand
GGTCAGCTCTTCATTCTTGACATAAGTGGGGGCTGCGAAGACAAAACACTGCATCGTTGAGTCTATGGAGAAAATGGAAACGGCGCGTATACGACCTGCTGCAATATTAAAGGGGCGCGTTCGGGGCGCCTGTTGCAAGGTCGTTATAAGGCGCTCCTGGTTGATGAGTAAGCTAAAGAGCTATGGCGCTACATGCATTTAAATCCGGTACGAGCCCAAATACGGTCGCGCCCGGAAGAATACCGTTGGTCAAGTTATCGTAAGTTACATCGGAAAACGCAAAGCGACTGAGTGGCTGAAGCGGGAGTTCATTTTGGACTATTTTGCCGTCACAAAACCCCTGGCGGGAAAAACTTTTGTTTCCATAGCATTATGCACTGCCATCGCCGCTCCAATAATGGCACAAGGTCTCTTTATCCCTAATGTTCTAATCCGAGTCCAGCTGCGTAATCTGCGGATTCATTTCCACGTAATATCACATGCTGTGGGGTCGTAAGGCCTGCGAGGCCTTGGCCTGACTGCGGCTCAGGATACGGGTTATCTTGGGCCGATACTCTTTTTTGAGGGCCATCGCGCCGGCCCTGCGGCGCACTAACAGCATGGCGGCTGCAAAGCTGATGATGGCGGCCGCAGCTGAAGTCAGCGATGTGTTGAGCCCCAGGTATGGTGCCAGGGCAGCGCCCGCTATGGCGCCTACGAGCATGCCGAGGATGGGAAAGAGGTAGAGCAGAAATGTGGCTTTCAGCAAGGCGCCGGTCGCCATGGAGATCTGAATTCTGTCACCGGTCCTGGCATTGACGACGTTGATGGCATCCACTTCGCGTCCGCTGCCGTCGCTGTGACAGCCGTTTTTAGAGGCGCACGATTTACATGCGCTGGTCTGAATGGTTTTGACCCGCGCGGTTGCCGGCGCAGGACCATGGGCCTCGATTACAATGCCTTGTTCAATAGTCATGGGGTGACTCCTTCAAGGACTATTTTGATGCTCTACGCGCCGACTGCCTCTTCAAGGGCCGTTTGCGGTGCTTCGGACTTGTAACAGATCAAACCGCATTGCAGGCAGCGCTCCGCTTCGGTCCGGGCATCGGGTTCGCTGTAGCCTTGCTCAAGCTCCATGCCCCGGCTGACCTGGTTGGGGTCGGATAGGGGCATGATCCGACGCTGTTTCACAGGTACCCGAGAGACTTGAGTGACATTCTGGATAGACTTCTCTGTTTCCGGCGTCAGGAGGTTGTCGGGCAGATTAAATGCGATGCCGTAGATGCTTTTGTGCAAGGATGCCGCGGCACGGCGTCCGGCCGCGATGGCTTTTATGGCGGCGCTGAAATCGGTCAGCTCGTCGCCCCTGGCCATCAGCCCGCTTTCGCTTTGGTAAGCAGGCTGCTTGTAAGGCGCGAAGGCTTCCCACTTAACGGGCTTGTCGGCCCATGGCGCGGGGCCCTCTACTTCCTGCTCCACGGGCGCGGGTATGAAGATCAGTTCCGGCATGCGACCGGCGCTAAAAACAATATGGTCGCAAGCGAAAACTTTAGTGCTGCCCCCCGCAAAGTCGGTGCACTCCACATAGGTCAACTCTTCGCCCTGGCCGTGGAGCCGGCTGATACCCTGATCGATGATCACTTCGGCGCCATCCAGCTCTGTTGGCGCGGCCCCGCGCATAAGCACACTCACCTCACTGGCCCCCAGATCCTTGCAACGCCTCACCATGGCCGCCGAGAGGTTGGGATGACCGATGATACAGACCTTGCCGTGCAACTTAATCGCTGGATAGCCCTCGCTGCCGGCGTTGATGATATCGATTAGCAGATGGCCGCCGGGAATGGGGCCGGCTGCCCCTCGCCCGCCGGTGCGCGCCAGACGGCTGTCCCAGCCTCCCAGGGCCAGCAATAGCGCCTCGTGGCCCTGGTTCAGCAGATCGCCAATGGAGATATCGTGGCCCACGGTCTGGCCGGTTTTCAGGGTGACACCCATCTGGGCGATGCCTTCGATATCCCACTCGAGGATCTCTGCCGGCAGACGGTTCCTGGCGATGGCGCTTTTTAACAACCCGCCCATTTTTTGATCGGCCTCGATAACCGTGACGTCATGGCCCAGCCGCGCGCTGAAGAACGCCGCAGAGAGTCCTTCGACACCGCCGCCGACCACGGCCAGTTTACGGCCTGTGGGCGGCGCTTTGTAGGGCTGCATGTGGCGGCCTCGTTCCCTCTCCAGATCTGCGGCGTAGCGTTTCAGAAAGTTGATGGCCACCGGATCATCAACGTATTGGCGCCGGCACTCATGCTCGCAGGGCCTCGGGCAGATGCGCCCGATGACCGTGGGGAAGGGGTTACGCTCCTTGATGATCTGGATGGCACGGTCGTGGTCGCCAGCGGCCATAGCGCTGATATAGCCGCTGATATTGATGCCCGCCGGGCAGGCGCGCTGGCACGGCGTTGTGCAAACCTCGCTGGTGTACTCTTGAAGAATGCGGCGGGTGACCGAAGAGAGGGTGATGATATGTTTGGGGCAGACGCGTTCGCAAGTTCCGCAACCGGTGCAGCGGCCGGCATGCACCTTGGGCAGGCCATCGGGACCCATGGAAATGGCGTCGAAGGGGCAGACTTTGGCGCAAGTGCCCAGACCGAGGCAGCCGATGGTACAGACCTTCATGCCGCCGCTTAGCATGGCCGCCGCGCGGCAGTCGGTCATGCCGTTGTAAACGAACCTGGTATTGGCGGCGGCCACGCCGTAGGTGCAGCCGGGCAGCGCGATATCCGGTTCGGACGCCTCCACGCTGACCCCCATCAGGGCGGCGATGGCTGCCGCAGTTTCCGCTCCCGCCGCCACGCAGGAGTCGGGCGCGGCCTTGCCGGCGACGATGGCTTCGGCATTGGAGGCGCAACCCGGCAAACCGCAGCCCCCGCAGTTGGCCCCGGGCAGGACATCATCGATGGCCAGTATCAGCGGGTTCACATAAACATAGAATATTTTGGAGGCCATGGCCAGGCCGACACCGACGACCAGTCCCAAACCACCCATCAACGCAATCGCTGTGAACATATCTCTCTCCCGTACAGCTACTCGTGCCGCGATCCATTTTTTTTATCTATTGCCGGAGTGTTACATAATTGCGTCGAACCGGCATTTATCAAAGCAAGTCAGACATTTGATGCATAATTGCGTGTCGATGCGCGCCACCTCTCTCTTCTTCCAGGAGACGGCATCCACCGGGCAGGCCTTGAAACATAGTCCGCACCTGGTGCAGGCATGCTCCTCGACGCGAAATTCCAGCAGCTCGACGCAGCGCTTGGCCGGGCAGCGCTGCTGGTAAATATGGGCTTCGAACTCCTCCCGGAAATAGCGCAGGGTGGAGAGCACCGGGTTGGGGCCGGTCTGGCCCAAACCGCACAGGGCCGTCTCCTTGATGGTGTCCGCAAGAAGCTCCATGACTTCGATGTCGCCCTTCTCGCCACGGCCTTCACAGATTTTCTCCAGCAACTGCAACAAGCGCCGGGTGCCCTCCCTGCAGGGGGTACATTTGCCGCACGACTCCTCCTGGATAAACTCCATGAAAAAGCGGGCCATGTCCACCATGCAGGTCTTCTCGTCCATGACGATCACGCCGCCGGAGCCCATGATGGCCCCCACCTTGGCGATCTCTTCGTAATCGACCGGCGTGTCGAGGTGAGAGTCGGGAATGCAGCCGCCAGACGGTCCGCCCAATTGGACGGCTTTGAATTTGCGCCTATTGGGAATCCCGCCGCCGATCTCGAAGATCAGCTCCCGCAGGCTGTAGCCCATAGGGACTTCCACCAAGCCGATATTGTTTACATCGCCAGAGACGGCGAACACCTTGGTGCCCTTGCTGTTCTCGGTGCCCATGGCCGCATACCAGGCCCCGCCGTTGGTGATGATCTGGGCCACGTTGGAGAAGGTCTCCACGTTGTTCAGGATGGTCGGCTTTTCCCACAGCCCCTTGTGGGCCGGAAAGGGCGGTCGGGGGCGCGGCATGCCGCGCTGGCCCTCGATGGAGCGCATCAGGGCCGTCTCCTCGCCGCAGACAAATGCGCCGGCGCCCTGGTAGATCTCGATATCGAAATCAAACCCCGAGCCCAGGATGTTGACGCCCAGCAGGCCGTTCTCCCTGGCCGCGTCGATGGCCAGTTGCAGCCGTTTAATGGCCAGCGGATATTCGGTGCGCGCGTAGACATAGCCCTGGATGGCATTGATAGCCCTGGCCGCGATGATCATGCCCTCCACCACGGCGTGGGGATCGGCCTCCAGAATGCTGCGGTCCATGAAGGCCCCGGGATCGCCCTCGTCGGCGTTGCAGAGCACATACTTCACATCGCCCCTGCTCTGGCTTGCAAAATCCCACTTGACGCCCGTCGGAAAACCGGCCCCGCCCCGGCCGCGCAAACCCGATATCTTCATCTGCTCTATGATCTGGTCAGGCTCCATCTCCAACAGGGCCTTGGCCGCGCCCAGGTAGCCGTCGCGGGCGATATAGTCTTGCAGGCACTGCGGGTCGATCAACCCCTTGTTGCGCAGCGCCACGGGCTGCTGATGGGCAAAAAAGGGGATATCGCCAAGCCTGGCAATGCGCTGCTTGGTGCCGGGGTCCTTGTAGAGCAGCTCCTGCACCGGTTTGCCGCCCACGAGATGTTTTTCCACGATATTGGGGATGTCGGTAAGTTTGATCTTCTGGTAGAAAATATCGCCGGGCTGCACCACCATGAGCGGTCCCACGGCGCAAAAGCCGTTGCATCCCGTCTCCACGATTTCGACTCTCTCTTGCAGCGCGTTTTTGGCAAGCTCCTGCTCCAGCGCATCCTTGACCCTCAGGCTGCCCGTGGCATGGCAGCCCGTGCCGCCGCAGATAAGCAGGTAGGTCTTATCCGCGAAGGCCAGTCGGTCGGCATGTGCGGCCTTGATTTTTTTGAGATCCTCCACGGAAAAATTTGGCATTTGCAACTCCTAAAGAAGCCCGGTGTCACCAGGTTCCGTCAAATCCCCGGATTCCAAACATTGTAGCTAGCGCCTTGAAGGTCAGCTTATTCATAGGTTTCGAGAATATCGATAACCTTGTCCGAGGTCACAGCGCCATGGGTGTCGGGACCGATGACCATCACCGGCGCCAGGCCGCAGGCTCCCAGGCAGCGGACACCCTCCAGCGTGAAGCGCCGGTCGTGCGACGTGCTGCCCTCCTGGAGATCGTACTGGTTTTCGATGCGGCTCAGCACCTCCTTGATGCCCTTGACATAGCAGGCCGTTCCCAGGCAGAGCTTGATGGTATGGCGACCCTTGGGTTCCATGGAGAAGAGCGCGTAGAACGAGGCCACGCCATAGACATCGCTGGCCGGCAGGTTGAGGCCCTGGCTAATGTAGTCCAGCAATTCCACGGGCAGATATCCGACCACATCCTGACACTCTCGCAGCGTGGTGATGACCGAGCCGGCAACGGGCCTGTTTTTCAGGATAATCTCATCGATCCGCAGCCACATAGCAGCGGTAATATCAGGGTGCCGTGGTGGTATGGCAGGATTCATGCGCTATCTCCTTAAGGCCCTTTTGACATGCTCGGCAACCGTTTCCAATGCCTTGCCGCTGGTTGCCTTGCCTGGGACTGCAATCAAAATTCCAACCCGAAAAATTTTCACAAAGGGGCATAAATGTCAATAAGCTTCGAGGTTCCAGGAAGGGCGTCCCCATATCGTTTTTACGCCCGTCTAGTTGACAAAACACCGGCTCGGCGGCATGCTGTGGACCGTTGCCAAGCTTGTGCCTTGCGCGAAGTGATAAGGCACAAGCACTATTTATCTGGTATGCTCTTTTACCCACAGCGCCTTGTCCTGACGTTGTCGTTGCGGTGTACCTCTCCGCATCAGGAGTCCTGCCATGCTCCAGCCAGCGAGATACGATTATGACCAGGCCGCGCAAGCCGCCGGGTTTATCCGCTCTAGATATGAGACCCCGCCGCAGGCGGTTGTATTGGCCGGCACGGGGTTGGAGGATGTAACCGCCTCCGCCCGCATCGAGCAGACCATCGACTACGACAAGATCCCCCATTTTCCAGCATCCACGGTTCAAGCCCACCGGGGCCGGCTGGCCCTGGGCGTGCTGGCGGGCCGTCAGGTGATCGTGATGCAGGGCCGTTTTCATCTGTATGAAGGCTACTCGGCCCGGGCGGTTGTCTTTCCCATTCGCGTTATGCGGATACTGGGTGTCAAAACGCTTATCCTGTCCAATGCCGCCGGGGGCCTCAATCCGCTCTATGCCGTGGGCGATATCATGCTCATCAAAGATCATATCAACTTGAGCGCTGCAAACCCGCTGGCCGGCCCGCATGATGAGCGCTGGGGCCCACGATTTCCCGACATGACCCAGGCCTACAGTAGCCGCCTGCGGAAGTTTGCCCGCTGCGCGGCAAGCGCGTCGCATCTCAAAGTTCACAGCGGGATCTACGCCGGGCTAAAAGGCCCATCCCTGGAGACACCGGCGGAGATGCGCTTTTTGCGCGCCGCCGGCGCCGATGCCGTGGGATTTTCCACGGTGCTGGAGACCATCGCCGGGGTGCAGGCCGGCATGCGGGTGGTGGGCATTTCCGCCATCACCAACACCTGCCGGCCGGATGACCCGCTGCCGGCCAACGTGGCGCAAATCATCGCCGCCGCGCGTAGTGCCGCGCCGCGCATAGAGGCCCTCATCACCCAGGTGCTTGAACACCTGGATGCCTAAGACACCTTGACAAGAATCTGAATGGCCGGGAGGCAAGAGGTGCATCAGCCCGATATCTTGATTCATGGTGCTACGATTGTCACCGTGGATGAAAATTTTACAATCGTTAAGCGTGGCGCGGTTGCTATCACCGCCGGCCGGATCGATAAGGTCTGGTCGCCCGCGCCTGGCGAAACTTTGCCTTGCGCCCGGGAGAGCCTCGATGCAAGCGGCGCTATTGTCATGCCGGGACTGGTCAACGCCCATACCCACCTGCCCATGTCGCTGTTCCGTGGCCTGGCAGACGACATGGCCTTGCACCAGTGGCTCCATGACCACATGTTCCCGGCCGAGGCCCGGTATATTACGGAGCGCAATGTTGTTGCGGCCACCCGCTTGTCGCTTGCCGAAATGCTGCTCGGCGGAACCACCGCCTGCTGTGACGGTTACTTTTTGAGCCACCATATTGCCAAGGCCGTAGAAAAAAGCGGCATGCGGGCTCTCCTAGGCCAAGGCGTAATCGATTTCCCCGCTCCGGGGGTCCCCGATCCCGACCGCAACGTGGCCGAGGCCGAGGCCTTCGTGCGCCAATGGCGGCGGCGGTCGCCGATGATACGGCCCTCCATATTTTGCCACTCTCCCTATGCCTGTTGCGCGCAAACCCTGCGGGCGGCCAAGGCCGCGGCGAATGCGGAGGGTCTCTGCTTCCAGATTCACGTGGCCGAAACCCAATCCGAAGTCCGCCAATGCCAAAAGGAGCATGGCTGCAGCCCGCCGGCATATCTGCAGCGCCTTGGCATACTCGATGAGAAGACTATTCTGATTCACATGGTATGGGCGGATGGTGACGACATTCGGCGCGTGGCCGATAGCGGCGCGACCATCGCCCACTGCCCGGAGAGCAATATGAAACTGGCCTCCGGCGTGGCCCCGATCCCCGATTTTCTGGAGGCCGGCATCACCGTGGGCCTGGGCACGGACGGGTGCGCCAGTAACAACGATCTGAGCCTGTTTGGCGAAATGGACACTGCGGCCAAGCTGCATAAGGTCCAGCGACTCGATCCCACGGTGCTGGACGCCGCCACGGTGGTTCAGATGGCCACCATGCATGGCGCCCGCATCATGGGCCTCGACCAGGAGATCGGCTCCCTTGCGGCGGGCAAGCAGGCCGACCTGATCATCGTCGATACCCAACGGCCCCATCTGACGCCCATCTATAATCCGGCATCCCACCTGGTTTATGCCGCTACGGCCGCAGATGTCCGCCATGTCCTGATTGGTGGCCGCTGGGTGGTGCGGCAAAGGCAGTTGTTGACCATGGATCTGCCGGCCGTGCTGCGGGAAGCAGCTCGCCTGGGACGCGCCATCGGCCAGGGGGCACCATGTTGAAGATTGCCAGGCAGGTGGCCATTCCCCTGTCGGAGATCGATGTGCGAGGTATCCGGGCCCAGGGCGCGGGCGGTCAAAACGTGAACAAGGTCTCCTCCGCCGTCCATCTGCGATTCGATATTCAAGCCTCCTGTCTACCCGACTATTATAAGACGCGCCTTGCAAAGCTGCGCGATCATAGAATTTCCAAGGAGGGCGTGGTGGTAATCAAGGCGCAGCGGTTTCGCAGTTGGGAGAAAAACCGGGAGGACGCTCTTGACCGCCTGGCGGCGCTGATCCGCAAAGCCGTACTGCCGACAAAAAAGCGTCGCCCCACAAAACCCGGCCTTGCCGCGCGCAACAGACGGGTGGACCACAAGGTCAGGCGCGGCCGTCTCAAAACCCTGCGAGGCAAAGTAGAGCCCTCATAGTGCAAGGTGCAAGGTTTTGGCTATCTTGACACACCCCCTAATATTCAATAGGTGAATTTGGATG
>CAZGPF010000039.1:0-8636 GCA_964527275.1 uncultured Desulfosarcinaceae bacterium | reverse complement strand
TCGTTATAGTTCGTGCTTTTTTGTGCTTTTTGCCATTACGCTGAGTAGTTACTTTGCTTTTTGCGATTTTTCGGTGGCCTCTGGTTTTTCGACCAGCCCCATCGATTCCCGGACCCTGGCGTTCAAGCTGGCAAACATGTCTGGATTACTCTTCAAGAATTTTTTGACATTCTCCCGGCCCTGGCCGATTCGTTCGCCTTCGAACGAATACCAGGAACCGCTTTTGTCTATGATCCCGGCGTCTACCCCCATGTCAAGCAGGTCGCCGGCCACGGAGACACCTTCTCCATACATGATGTCGAATTCGGCCTCCTTGAACGGGGGAGCCATCTTGTTCTTGACCACCTTGACCCGGGTACGGTTTCCCACCACATCCTGACCGTTTTTAATGGCGCCGATGCGTCGTATGTCCATGCGAACCGATGCGTAGAATTTCAAGGCATTGCCGCCGGTGGTGGTTTCTGGATTACCGAAGACCACGCCTATTTTCATACGGATCTGGTTGATAAAGATCAGACAGGTGTTGGTTTTACCGATGGTACCGGTGAGCTTGCGCAACGCCTGGGACATGAGCCGGGCCTGCAACCCCATGTGGGAATCTCCCATCTCGCCCTCGATCTCGGCCCGGGGCACGAGGGCGGCCACCGAGTCGATGACGATCACGTCGATGGCACCACTGCGCAACAACATGTCGGCGATCTCCAGCGCCTGTTCACCTGTGTCGGGTTGCGATACCAGCAGGTCGTCACAATTGACCCCCAGGCTTTTGGCATAGCCTTCGTCCAGGGCGTGTTCAGCATCTATAAAGGCGGCGATGCCGCCCTGCTTCTGAGCATTCGCCACCCCATGCAGAGCCATCGTGGTCTTGCCTGAAGATTCCGGCCCATAGATCTCGACGACGCGTCCCCTGGGCAATCCCCCCACTCCCAAGGCACGGTCCAAGGCGATGGCGCCTGACGATATTACCGGGACATCGACGCGGGGTCGGCTGCCCAATTTCATGATCGAGCCTTTGCCAAATTGGCGTTCGATTTGGTTCATGGCCGAATCGACGGCTTTGGTTTTATCAATTGAAACGCTCATACGGTCCTCCTGGATTTATTATCTGATCTCCGATTTTTAGTTAAAGAAGCGCGATCCGTGCGGCATAGATCTGCTGCCCTTTTCCTGGCGCGGGGGTCTGTTGCAATTTTCGCGATTTCCCTCTACCCCTGCCCCCTGCCGCGAGTGGTGGGGAGTGCTTGGCTATGCCGTCGGGAAGGTCATCTGGGGTTCGCCCAACAGAAAATCACCTTTGCGGATCCACTCTTTGAGAGTATCCGCGATCTCCCTGGCGCGGACCATGCTGGATAGTGGAACGGTGGGGATAGTGATACCGTCAACCACGATGTGTCCGCTTTTCAGCTCGGCATAGCTGACCTGGGCCAGGCTGCGTGATTTGCCGTTGGGATAGTCGGCACCATAATCGATGACCTGGGTGAACAACTCCTCATCCGAAACCCCAGTATATGCGGCGATCTCCGCGTCGAGGATAGGAATGGGAACGCCTAGGCCGACTGAAAGAGAACAGCCATATCCCTGAATGGCCACACCCACCAGCCAGCGCGAGTTCATCTGCTTCAGGTCCCCCATGACCCACAGCGTACCGGCGGGTCGCAGTGGCGCTCCGACCGGGGTACGCTCAACACTCGGCTTGTGCTGAGTACCGGGCCAGGTAACATATCCGACTCCGCCGCCCAGGAAGATACGCGTTCCCAGGCCGATGGTCTTGTAGTAGGGGTCGTTGAAGAGTGGGCTCAACTGACCCGCACTGCAATAGTTGGCATTGCCCATCTCGGGCTTCAAGGCGCCCATATATGTATAGATGGTTTTTTTCAAGCTGTTCACGGCGGTGTTGTAATTCTGATAGCCGTTACGCGGATTGCACAAAACGGCATTGGTAAGTTCCGCCAGGGTGACCCTCCTCTCCAGATGGCGGCGGGGGTAGCAATCGGTGCCATAGGCCTCGGCCCGCAAATCGACGCTCTCGCCGGCCACCAGGTCTTGAATGACGTGGCCGCCGCCGTAGGCAAACTCACCCGGATAGACCTTATTCAGGGGATCATCGACATGCGGCTCGGTGACCCCGATGTAGCAGTCCACCGCCGCCAGGCCGGCGTATGCCCTGACGCCATTGACCCATACATCGGAAGCCTTGATTCCGGGAACGCTGTGGCCGAAATTGATCAAGGCGCCTGATGAACACATGGGGGCAAAAGTGCCGGTGGTAACGACATCGACCTGGCTGGCGGCCTCTTCAGGACCGTTGTCATTGACTATGCCGATCATCTCCTCGGCGGTGACCACGACGACATCGCCGGACTGGATTTTGGCGTTGATCTCCTGAAAACTTTTGCGGACTTTTGGCTTGGGCATGACGATATTCTCCTGATTGTTATTGAGCCGCGTTGAGGTTTGCGTAAATATTATTTTTTATCCATTGAGCATCCCACCACTCCAGGGGATTGACAAATGTGTGCCTTACAAGCATGCCAAAATGGAGGTGATCCCCGCCGGCCAGGCCGCTGCTGCCGGTCTTGCCAATGATGTGACCGGCGGTCACCATCTGGTCCGGGGCCACATCAATGACACTCAAATGAGCATACATGCTGAACAGGCTGAACCCGTGGTCGATGATGACACACAGTCCGTAGATGCCCAGGTTGTCGGCAAAGACGACTAGGCCGCTGTTTGCGGCCGGCACTGGGGTGTTGCGCAGAGCCGCCAGATCGATACCCAGGTGGGTCTGTTTATCGATGACCTTGCCTTTGTACTTGTATTGGCGATGTTCCGCGAACCCGGCCAGGTTGGCCGAGCCGCGCAATCTCGAAAAGGCACCTTGCCAGTGTAGGGTTTCATCGCTGCGGGACGTGATCTTGACGATCTGTTCATAATTTCGACGCCGCAGGTCGGTGTTGACTTTCAAAAAAAAATTCTCGGGCGGAGTAGCGGCCTCGCCCCGCAATAGCGATCTGAACTCCGGCATTTTGCGATTTAAAAAGTCGTCGCTCAACGTAATGGTGTCGCGTTTGAACCTTCTGCGGTTGATATGATGGAGCAGCTCCACCCGCGACTGGTTGCCGGCGAAATCTTGGGCCACCATGGCGATGGGTGTATCGCTACCCTGTCGATAGTCGAGGGCCACAAACGCCAAACGGGTCAAGGGGTCCTTGAAGTAACCGCCGTGGCCCGGAAAATGGTTTGCCCCCACATCCACGCCGCTGGCGGGGCAATCTTCGGACAGCTTATAGATCACCAGCCCAGATCCTCCCTGGGCCAGATTCAAGGAGCGACTGATAACGCTGATACCCGGTACGCGGGTGTCGATGATGACTTCACGTTCCTGGTAACTCCGATTGCCGTCGCCCCACTGGCGCCAGGAATAGTCGCGAGCAACCAGCCGCAGCAGGGCCCGGCCATCGTTAATCCCCCAGGCCTTGGGATCGACCGGCACTGCCAGGCTCTGGGTACGCACCCCGCCTTCTTTCAGAAGATTGCCAGCGGGAAACGACTTTTCAAAAAGTACCGTCTCCTGGCCATCCTTCACCACAGCAGCCCAGACTTTACGAAGACCACTCTCTTTGTCCGCCACTTCGATGGTCAAGGTCTGGCCGGCCCCCAGAAAAGGGGATTTCAGTGTTAAAGTGATCTCTGGTGGCCGGCCTTCCATGCGCTTGGCCAGCAGCACGACCAGAGAGAGCAGCAGGAACGCAACAAGAAGTCGCCAAAGCAAGGGCGGGGGCTTTTTCCATTTAGCATTCAATGGGTTACAGTCTCCTACGGTGTGCAAATAGACTCCGAAACATACCAGCTCAAGCATACCATATCAAGGCAAAGTTTCGTCTCTTGACTTTTAAAATGGCCAAGGCTAAATTTCCCAAATGTTTGATATATTCAATACTCAGGCGGGGCAGACCGCCCCCCTGACCATCATTTCCGGCCCCTGTGTGATTGAAGATGACGATACCACCCTGGAAATAGCGGCCTTCCTAAAAGAGCTGACCGACGAGTTGGATCTGCCGCTGATCTTTAAGGCCTCCTTTGATAAAGCCAACCGCACCTCGATCAACTCCTTTCGCGGGCCGGGACTCGACAAAGGCTTGCCCCTCCTCGCCCGGGTCAAGGAGGAGTTTCAAATCCCCGTCCTCTCGGATGTCCACACGACCAGCCAGATCGCACCCGCTGCAGATGTACTGGATATGATCCAGATTCCGGCACTCTTGTGTCGGCAGACCGATTTCCTGTTGGCTGCGGCACGCACCGGAAAATCGATCAACATCAAAAAGGGACAGTTTATGGCCCCCTGGGATACCAAAAATATCGTGGAAAAAATCCGATCAGTCGGCAATCACAATATCTGCCTCACCGAGCGCGGCACGATGTTCGGCTACCACAACCTGGTGGTCGATATGCGCGCAATTCAAATCATGCAAGCCACGGGTTGCCCGGTCATCTTCGATGCCACCCACAGCGTACAACTTCCAGGCGGCGCTGGTTCGATTTCCGACGGTCAGCGCGAGTACGCCCCCGCGCTTGCCAGGGCCGCCGTTGCCGCGGGCGCGGACGGCGTATTCCTGGAGGTGCACCCCCGACCAGACCAGGCAAAGTGCGACGGGCCCAATTCGCTCGCTTTGGAAACCCTGCGACCACTGCTCCCGCAGCTCAAAGCCATTCACCAAACAGTTAGCTCATAAGGTAAATCTGATTATGCCGGACGATAAACTAAAGAAGATCCGGATGGTCCTGCTGGATGTGGATGGCGTCCTGACTGCGGGTGAAATCATCTACAGTGACAGCGGCGAACAGACGAAGATTTTCAATGTGCAAGACGGCGTTGGTATCCGCCTGTTGCAGGCCGCCGGCATTCAGGTAGGCATCATCACCGGACGCAAATGCGAGGCATTGCGTCACCGCTGCGAAAATCTGGGTATTGACCTCGTTTTCGACGACATTCGCGAAAAAGAGAAGACCCTGGAAGCAATCAGCGCCGCGACCAACACGACCCTGGAAGCGATTGCCTACGTGGGTGATGATCTGCCAGATCTGCCGGTGATGAAGCGCGTGGGACTAGCAGTAGCGGTTGGTGATGCCCATGAGATCATCCGCCAGGTGGCTGATTTCACCACCCGCGCCCATGGCGGCAAAGGCGCGGTGCGTGAGATCAGCGAAGTCATCCTTAAGGCTCAGGAACTATGGGATGATCTGATCCAGAGGCTATTTGATGGCTGATCCAAGGGCTAAATTAAAAATTACCTTAGCCATTATTGCCGGTCTGATGATCGTGGCTGCCGTGAGCGCTTTCTACCAATACCGCCGTAATCAGGCCAAGCCGCTATTATCGATCCCCAAGGCGGCGAACAAGGCGATCATGGCCCTTTCACGCATTCACCAGACCGCCACCAAGGACGGCGTGGTGCAATGGGAGCTGGAGGCCGAGACCGCCGAATTGGAAGCCGGCTCGGCAAAGATGGTGCTCAGAGAGCCGCGAGTCAATTTCTACCTGGACGACGGTTCCAAGATGAGCCTGACTGCCCGGGAAGGCGTTCTCTTCACCCGCAACAACGATATGCTGGTGCGGGGGGCCGTTAACATTTACCATCAGAGATACACCTTGGAGACCGAGGCCTTGGCTTACCACCACGATCGTCGTATTCTCAAAGCCGATGTGCCAGTCCAGATTGCCAGCCAGGCCGTCGACCTGCGGGCGGCAAGCATGACGTATGATCTTACTGAAAACCAGGCCCGCTTCAGTGGCCGGGTTAAAGGTGTTGTATATGCAATTCCAGAGATCTAGGCCCTTGGGGATAGTGCGCGCAATCATAGGATCGCTCGGCTGTTTGTACGCCCTCTCGATATGGGGGCCAGTGACGGTGGCTTCGGCCGCCGAGCCGGCTACACTGACCGAACCCATCCATATCACGGCCGATAGACTTGTAACCGACGACAAGGCGCGTACGGCGGAATTCAGCGGCAATGTACGCGCCGTGCAGGGCGATACCGAGGTCATCGCCGACCGTTTAAAACTGTTTTACGGCGGCCAGACCGGAGAGCATTCGGAGACGGAATCCAGCGACATCAATAGATTGGAGGCCCATGGAGAGGTCAAGATCTCCTTTGACAATAAGGTTGCCGTTGGCGATCAAGCCATCTATACTACAAAAGATCGCAAGCTGGTTATTCAAGGCCCCAATTCCAAAGTCATCAGCGGTCAGGATGAGATTGTCGGCGACAAGATCACATTCTATCGAAATGACGGGCGCGTCATTCTGGATAGCGACACAAAAACCCAAGTTAAAGCGATTATCCATTCCGACCAAAAGGGATTGAACTGAGACAGGGGGAGGCTGGCAAATTCCCTGGTCTGGCAAAATCGATATCCGCGAAAGCCGAAGATGGCGACACTGGCGGTTGAAAATCTGGTCAAATACTATAACGAACGGGCAGTGGTACGCACGGTGAGCCTGTCGGTCACCTCCGGCAAGGTAATAGGCCTTCTTGGTCCCAACGGCGCGGGCAAGACGACGACATTTTACATGACCGTGGGGATGATTAAGCCCGATGCTGGTAAAGTCCTTCTCAATGGCGAAGACCTTACCGACCGCCCCATGTATATGAGGGCTAGAAAGGGGATTGGCTATCTCTCCCAGGAGGCTTCCATCTTTGGCAAATTGACCGTCGCGCAAAACGTACTGGTCATCCTGGAAACCATGCCCATCGCCAGGGCCGAGCAAAAATCCAGGGCTGCGGCGCTGCTCGATGAGCTGGGAATCAAACACCTCATGAAGCAGCGTGCCAGCGTGCTGTCCGGCGGCGAGCGGCGCAGACTGGAGATCAGCCGGGCATTGGCCACCAACCCGGCGTTCATCCTCCTGGATGAGCCCTTTGCCGGAATCGATCCTCTGGCCGTGGCCGACATAAAAAAAATTATCGGCCATCTGAAAAGAAGAGGCATTGGCATCTTGATCTCCGATCACAATGTGCGCGAGACTCTGGAAGTCTGCGATGAAGCCTTTATTCTGGCCGCTGGAG
This sequence comes from uncultured Desulfosarcinaceae bacterium, assembly GCA_964527275.1. GTDB lineage: Bacteria > Desulfobacterota > Desulfobacteria > Desulfobacterales > Desulfosarcinaceae > JARRKU01. The sequence continues at coordinate 1,568 of CAZGPF010000039.1, read as the reverse complement.
AGGTCATTGAATCTGGATCACCGGAACAAATAGCCAGCAGCCCAATTGCAAGGCGTATCTATTTAGGAGACGAATTCAGGTTGTAATATGGCACTAGAACTCCGACAGCAACTTAAGCTTACGCAGCAATTGATCATGACGCCTCAGCTGCAAATGGCCATCAAATTGCTGCAGCTGTCCCGCCTTGAGTTGATGGATGCCATTCGTCAGGAGATGGAAGACAACCCAACACTGGAGGAGTCCCAGGAGTCGACGCCCAAGGAGCAGCTAAGTGAAGAGACCCCGTCGGAGTTACAGCCGGCGGAAAAGACCCAAGAGGTCACCATTGATGAAAAAATGCCAGGGGACATCGACTGGAGAAATTATATCGATGAGTATAACTCCCCCGGACGCTTTCGGTACGAAATAGAGACCCGGGAAACCCCGCAATACGAAGCTTTTATTTCCCGCAAGGAGTCGCTGAGCGACCATCTGCTTTGGCAGTTGCTGATGGCTACCCCAACGCCAGAAGAAAAACGCATCGGCAGTCTTATTATCGGCAGCCTGAACAAGGACGGATATTTACGGACCAGCGTGGAAGAGCTTGCGGTTCAGGCGGACGTGACTGCGGAAGAGATCGAAGAGGTCCTCTTTCTGATGCAGTCATTCGACCCCATCGGCATATGCGCCCGGGATCTCAAGGAGTGCCTGTTGCTGCAGGCCAACAACCTGGGGCTCGAAAATTCATTGGTGAACCGGATCATCCGCAACCACATCAACCACCTGGAAAACAAAAACTACAAGGCGATCAGCAAGGCCCTCAAGGTGAGCATCAGCAAGGTTGTGGCCGCAGTAAATGTCATCATCAGTATGGAGCCCAAGCCAGGACGCCTGTTCAGTGAAGAAGAGCCACAGTATATCACTCCGGATATCTATGTTTATAAAACCGAGGACGATTTTGTCGTCGTAGTCAATGATGATGGCCTTCCAAAATTACGCGTCAACTCCTTTTACAAACAAGTGATCATGCGCAATAAAGAAGTCAGCGGAAATGCCAAGGACTATATTCAGGACAAATTGCGTTCTGCGGCCTGGTTGATCCGCAGCATTCATCAGAGGCAAAAAACCATCTACAGGGTGATGCAAAGCATTCTGAAGTTCCAGCGGGATTTTTTCGAAAATGGCATAACACATTTAAGACCCATGGTACTGCGCGACGTGGCCGAAGACATCGGTATGCACGAATCGACCATAAGTCGGGTGACCACCAATAAATACGCCTACACACCCCAGGGAATATTTGAATTAAAGTATTTTTTTAACAGCTCCATCAAAAGATTCCACGGCGAAGCCATTGCCTCGGCAAGCGTAAAGGCGAAAATCAAACGCCTGGTAGAGAGTGAAGATCCGCGCAAACCTTATAGCGACAAAAAGATGGCCGCGCTGTTAAAAACCGAAAACATCGATATCGCGCGGCGAACCGTGGCCAAGTACCGCGAGATCATGAGAGTGCTGCCATCGAACAAACGCAAGCGCTTTATCTAGTGCCAGGGTAACTACTCAGCGTAATGGCAAAAAGCACAAAAAAA
>CAZGPF010000038.1:1852-8639 GCA_964527275.1 uncultured Desulfosarcinaceae bacterium | reverse complement strand
ACGCTGAGTAGTTACGTATGAGTTTACTCTTTCAGCTTTCCGAAGCGGCGGTCGCGCTGCTGATATTGTCGCAGGATATCGACAAACTCCTCTTCTGAAAAATCGGGCCACAGAGTTGGGGTTACAAAAATTTCCGTGTAGGCCAACTGCCATAACATAAAATTGCTGATGCGCATCTCGCCGCTGGTGCGGATCAGGATATCGGGGTCGGGCAAGCCTCGGGTATAGAGATGGTCGGCGATGAGGTCTTCATCGATGGCGGAGATGTCCAGGCGGCCTTGGGCCACCTTGGCGGCGATGCTCCGCGCCATATCGGTCAATTCGGCGCGCCCGCCATAACTCAAAGCCAGGTTGAGCAGCATGCCCTTGTTGTTGTTGGTGGTGTTTATGGCTTGCGTCAGCTCCTGGACCACGTCGGCGGGCAGACGCTCTGCTTGACCGATGACGCCCAGGCGAATTTTCTGCTTTTGAAGATCATCCAATTCACGGACAAGAAACCGCTTCAATAACGCCATCAGCGCATTGATTTCACTTTTGGGACGCTGCCAGTTCTCCGTGGAGAAGACATACAGCGTCAGGATGGGCAGCCCCAGTTTGCGGCAAGCGCGGACGATCTGGCGCACCGTCGCAACGCCTTGTTCATGGCCCTTGATACGGTTTTGCAGCCGTTTTGCGGCCCAACGGCCATTGCCGTCCATGATGATGGCCACGTGCCGGGGTAGTCGTGAAGCATCCAGATGAAGGCCAAGGGTGTTAAAATTCAAGAATCTCTTTCTCTTTGGCTTTATACACTTCATCGACCTTGCGGGTATGTTCGTCGGTGATATTCTGAATCTGATCGTGGGCCTTGAAAGCTTCGTCTTCACTCACGTCGCCATCTTTTTTAAATCCCTTGACCAGTTCATTGGCGTCGCGGCGAATATTGCGCACGGCCACCTTATGCTCTTCGCAACTTTTATGTACCAGCTTGACCAGCTCTTTGCGGCGCTCCTCGGACAAGGGGGGAATGGCGATGCGAATCAACTTGCCGTCGCTCGATGGGGTCAGGCCCAGATCGGATTTCAAAATGGCCTTTTCGATCTCTTTGATAATGGATGCATCCCACGGTTGAATGGAAATCAACCGGCTCTCGGGCACCACCACGGTGGCCATCTGATTCAGCGCGGTGGGCGTGCCATAGTAGTCCACCTTGATCCCGTCCAGCAGTGAAGTGGAGGCACGACCGGTACGAATGCGCTTAAGTTCATTCTTCAGGGCGATGATGGTCTTGCCCATACGGTCGCGGGTCTCTTGATAGGTCTCTTGGATCATGACAATCACCTCTCTGGTCCGTTGGTATGGGCGAAAAAACTTCCGCCGGGATCAAAATTGATGGTAACTACTCAGCGTAATGGCAAAAAGCACAAAAAAGCACGAACTATAACGATTGTATCTCGAATTGTAACTGCTCAGAGTGCTTTAGGTTCGGTCATTCAGGTCTTTTCATAATAGCATCGCTATATGGAAAGGCCTGAAGGGCCGAAGATGAAGTGCTCTGAGTAGTTACAATTGATGAACACTATGGTTAATTGGCGATCATGGTACCGACGCGCTCTCCGCAAATTACCTTCCGCATATTGTGCGCCTCTTTGAGATTGAAGATCACCAGCGGCAGATTGTTGTCCATGGCCAGAGATATGGCGGTCATGTCCATGATTTTAAGCTGCTCTTTCAGCACCTGCATGTAGGAGGTAGACGCTATAAACTCGGCATCGGGGTGAAGCTTGGGGTCAGCCATATACAACCCTTTGACATTGGTCGCCTTGAGCAGCACTTCGGCGTGAACCTCTTGGGCACGCAACACTGCGGCCGTGTCTGTGGTGAAATAGGGATTGCCGGTGCCAGCCGCGAAAATTACCACCCTGCCTTTTTCCAAATGCCGTACGGCACGTCTCAAAATATAGGGCTCGGCCACCTCATGCATGGAGATTGCCGTCTGCACACGCGTCTGCATGCCGATCTTTTCCAGGGAATCCTGCAGCGCCAGGCTGTTGATCAGCGTCGCCAGCATGCCCATGTGGTCGGCGGATGTTCTCTCCATCCCGAAGGAGGCGGCTTTAACTCCGCGAAAAAAATTGCCGCCGCCTACCACGATGGCCAGTTCGATACCCATGTCATGGACGCTTTTGACCTCTGCGGCAACATAGCTAAGCATATCCTGACTGATGCCGAAGCTCTCCTCGCCCATCAGCGCTTCTCCGCTCAATTTTAGCAGGACGCGCTTATAGTGCGGCCGATCCAATTAAGCGGCTCCTACCTGAAAACGCGCGAAGCGCTTGATTTCGACCTTCTCGCCAGTTTTGGCTACGATTTCGTTTAGGTAGTCGGTGATGGTCTTATCTGGGTCCTTCACATATTGCTGGTTCATCAGGCAGCTCTCCTTGAAAAACTTGTTGAGCTTGCCCGCGACGATCTTGTCGATCATCTTTTCCGGTTTGCCCATCTCAAGCGCCTGGTCCCGGTAGATCTCCTTTTCCCGCGTGAGAACCGCATCAGGAACATCTTCGACGGTAATACCCACCGGACTGGTGGCGGCGATATGCATGGCCAGATTACGGGCAAAGGCAAGAAAATCATCGGTCTTGGCAACGAAATCGGTCTCGCAATTGACCTCCACCATAACGCCGATCTTGCCGCCCATATGGATATAAGACTGAATGGTCCCTTGGCCTGTGGCCCGGCCGGCGCGCTTGGCGGCTGTGGCCAACCCTTTTTTCCGTAGAAAGTCGATGGCTTTTTGCATATCGCCACCAGTCTCGATCAGGGCTTCCTTGCAATCCATTATTCCCGCACCGGACTTTTCCCGGAGCTCTTTTACCATCTTGGCGCTGATATCCGTCATTTTTAATTACTCTCCCGTCTGATCAGCCCCACCATTTGTAATTGGGGCGCTGGCTTCTTCGGTGGTCTGGTTTTTCGCTTCTTCGTCGCCGGTTTTGCGGATAATTTCAACGATCGGCCCTTGCGAGCCATCGGAAATCACTTTGCGTTCACCGGGTTTCAGGCTGGCGGCAGCCGATTCGATCTCCGTGGGCTCTTCGACGTCTTTATCGGCCTGGGCCTGCTTGCGTTCAATCAGTAGCTGCCTGCCCTCCATACAAGCATCGGCGATGCGTGACGCAATCAATCGAATGGCCCGGATGGCGTCGTCATTGCCGGGAATCACGTAATCGATCAGATCAGGGTCGCAATTGGTATCGACGATGGCGACAATAGGGATATTCAGGCGCTGCCCTTCACGTATGGCGATGGCTTCATTCTTGGGATCAACGATAAAAATCGCTCCGGGTAGCTTTCCCATGTTGCGAATGCCACCCAGGGTATTGTCTAATTTGAGGCGCTCCTTACCGAGTTTGAGGCGCTCCTTCTTTGGAAAAAGCTCAATGGAGCCATCGTTTTCGATAGTGTTCAAATAATTGAGTCGATCAATACTCTTCTTGATAGTTTGAAAATTGGTGAGCATGCCGCCCAGCCAGCGGTTGTGTACGTAGAACATCTCGCAGCGGTTGGCCTCTTCGTAAATCGATTCGCGGGCCTGTTTCTTGGTTCCCACGAACAGTACCGACTTTCCCCCGGCCACAGTATCCTGGATAAAATTATAAGCCGCCTTGAACATGCGCACCGTCTTTTGCAGATCGACGATGTAGATTCCATTGCGCGCCCCAAAAATATACTGCTTCATTTTGGGGTTCCAGCGCTTGGTCTGGTGCCCGAAATGGACACCGGCTTCCAATAATTCCTTCATCGTAACATAAGCCATTGAGCACTCCTTCAGATTGGTTTTTCCCTCGCCCACTTCAATCCCGCCTCCGACTCCCCTTTTGGAGAGCACCGGGAGACCAGTCCATGGGCGTGCGAATTAAAATCGAAATTTGATAACAAATCTCAAATTATTACGCAATACTTTTCTATGGTCATCACGGAGCAATCGCGCGTAATCCTGACACGCAAAAACCGCTTGTTCGGCGGTTCTTACATCCCATCAATAACCAAATTGAAACCGAATGGGTAACTACTCAGAGCACTTCATCTTCGGCCCTTCAGGCCTTTCCATATAGCGATGCTATTATGAAAAGACCTGAATGACCGAACCTAAAGCACTCTGAGCAGTTACAGTTCGAGATACAATCGTTATAGTTCGTGCTTTTTTGTGCTTTTTGCCATTACGCTGAGTAGTTACCCGAATGGAACCAGCAAATTCGATCCCGACCTGGATTTAGGTTATCCAAAAAGTTATTTCCCGTGGTGACCAATTTTATGGGGTAACCATTTTTACAAATCGCCTGAACATGGTGCCGGCACCAAACAGCCCTACTCCCCTTGCGGGATGGGGGCATAATCGGCTCGGCACCACAGCTGGAACAGGAGAGCAGGATATTTCGTCATTGCGCCGTGGGAGTGCGCGACTTCGACTTGATCCGCCAGGCATGTCGCCATCAGACGCCTCTCCCACGATGAGCTTCAAACGAGGTCTGTACGCGGCAACGCAAGCCGGTATCTTAAACTGGCCGGCCCGGTATTGGGCTTTAAACAATTTTATACGACTTGCCTGATGGCCGCAGCCTGAGCCGCGCCACACGATCAAGATTGCTGTAATCGCGGGTAATCGCAATCTGCTGGTACTCTCCGCCCGCTAATCCAAAATTCTCGACCGCCGCCGCCTGGCCACTGCCGATTTCCAGCACCAGGTCACCGTTGGGCGTTAAGTAGCCGGGCGTTGCGCGGATCAGATGGTCGATGCAGTCCAGTCCCCTGGGGCCGCCGTCCAGCGCCCCGGTCGGCTCATACTCCCTGATTTCAGGTTCGAGGCCGGCCAGATCAGCGCTGGCGATGTACGGTGGATTGGATACGATCAGATCGAACCTGAGGTGGAGCTGGTCGAGGGCTTTGAACCAGCTTCCTTTGTGAAAATCAATTTGGGCCTCGACGCCGTGGCGCAGGGCATTGTGGCGCGCAATGGCGATTGCCTGGCCCGAAATATCCGTAGCCACGAAATGCCAGTCGGGTCTTTCACAAGCCAGGGCGATAGTGATCGCGCCGGAGCCGGTGCCCAATTCCAACACATTCAATGGCGTATCCGCGCCATGAGCGCTCAATACGGTTTCAACTAAGCATTCGGTTTCTGGACGCGGAATCAGAACGTCGGGGGTGACTTTCAGGTTGAGTGACCAGAACTCTTTTTCTCCGAGGATGTAGGCTACCGGGCACCGGGCGATGCGCCGCTTGAGCAGAGTTTTGAAACGTTTCAGTTCATCGGCCACAAGTGGCTGATCGTAGCTCATATACAGCTCAATGCGCCGGCATTTCAAAGTATGCGCCAAAAGAGCCTCCGCATCCAGCCGGGCCTGATCGATTGCATGGCGCTTGAAATAACTGGTGGTCCATTGCAGAAGCCTGAGAATTGTCCAGGGCTGTCGGACCTCTTGGGTGTCAATCGACATGCTGAAGGGCTTGGCTCTGGTGGAAGGTCACCAAGGCATCAATAATTTCATCGATTTCCCCCTGCAAAATGGCCTCCAGCTTGTAAAGCGTAAGGCCGATGCGATGGTCGGTGACTCGCCCCTGGGGAAAATTGTAGGTTCTAATGCGCTCACTGCGGTCGCCGCTGCCTACCTGATTCTTGCGCTCCCGGGATCGTTGGGCATCCTGCTCCTGAATTTTCTGGTCCAGCAGCCTGGCGCGCAGCACCTTGATTGCCTTAGCCTTGTTTTTATGCTGAGACTTCTCATCCTGGCAGGTGACCACCAAGCCGGTTGGCTGATGGGTGATGCGTACCGCGGAGTCGGTAGTGTTCACCGACTGACCACCAGGACCGGTCGCGCGAAACACATCGACGCGGAGCTCATGGGGATCGATTTCGACTTCCACATCCTCGGCTTCCGGCAGAACCGCCACGGTTACCGCGGATGTATGGATGCGTCCCTGGGTTTCGGTGGTAGGTACGCGCTGTACGCGATGGGTTCCACTCTCAAACTTGAAACGGCTGTAGGCCCCCTTGCCCTTGACCAGGAAGACTATCTCCTTGAGCCCCCCCACTCCTGTGGCGTTATGACTCATGGCTTCGATTTTCCAGCGCCGCCCTTCCGCATATCTAAGGTACATCTTGTAGAGGTCGCCGGCGAATAGTCCGGCCTCGTCCCCTCCGGTGCCGGCACGAATCTCCAGCAAGACATTTTTCTGATCGAGCGGGTCCTTAGGCACCAGCAGATATTTAAGCCGAGTTTCTAGCTGCTCTTTTTCGGCGGTCAGGCGTTCGAGCTCCTCTTTGGCCAGGTCTTTAATCTCTGGATCGCTGTCGCGCATCAACTCCAGGCCTTCATCAAATTCCCGATCCAGTTTCTTATAAATTCGATAAGCCGCTACAATTTCGGCCAAGTCGGCGTGTTCGCGGGCGTATTTCTGGTATGCATTGCGATCCTGCAGCACTTCCGGATCACTCAACAATGCCTCCAATTGTACGCAGCGCTCTTCCACACCCTGGAGTTTATCAAACATAAATGCTTATTTTTTTTGGAATTTCTCGTATTTTTTACGAAAGCGTTCGATGCGCCCCGCAGTGTCAACAAGTTTCTGTTTGCCTGTGAAAAAAGGATGGCATTGAGAGCATATCTCCACGCCGATCTCCTTTTTCGTGGAACCGACTTCCAGACTGTTGCCGCAGACGCATTTTATGGTCGTTTCAGCGTATTGGGGATGGATATCAGTTTTCATTTCAATTTCACTCCTTTATATGCATTATGTATTCATC